>JASJBF010000009.1 GCA_030066685.1 Kiloniellales bacterium
GACGGGAAGCCGAGGCGCAGGCCCGCCGGGAGGAGGAGCTGGCACGGCAGGAAGCGCAGCGTGCAGCAGAGGAACAGGCCCGTCGTGAGACGGAAGCCCGGCAGCAGGCGGAGGAACAGGCGCGCCGGGAGGAGGCGCGCCGGGAGGAGGCTCGGCGGGAGGCGGAGCAGGCAAGGCGGGAGGCGGAGGAAAGGAAAAGGCGGGAAGCGCAGGCGGCACCTCCGGCGGTGGCGCGCATCGAGCCCGAGACGCCGAGGCCGAGGACGAAACCGCAGTCTCCGCCGGCGCTGGATCGTCGTCCGCCGTCACTCACCATGAACCCCGCACCGGCCAATCCGCTTCAGACCGCTGCGCGGCCACTGGCGCCGGCCCTCCCTCTCACCCCCCCGAAGGACAGACCCGCTCGGGCGTTCAAGCCCGGTGAGACCTTTAGTGACTGCGACCTCTGCCCGGAGATGGTCGTCCTGCCGCCCGGCAGGTTCAGAATGGGCAGCAGCCCCGATCAGGGCGGCTACAATCGCTACGAGGGACCGGTTCACGAAGTGCAGATCGGACGGTCCTTCGCGATCGGCAGGTTCGAGGTCACCTTCGAGGAATGGGACGCCTGTGTCGCAGACGGCGGCTGCGCGCATCGGCCGAAGGATTCCGGCTGGGGCCGGGGCAGGCGGCCGGTGGTCGATGTGTCCTGGGAGCATGCGCAGGCCTATGTCGCCTGGTTGTCCGGAAGGACCGGCGCCGAGTACCGGCTGCCGTCGGAGGCCGAGTGGGAGTACGCGGCCGGGAGCGGACAGGGGACGACCTACCCCTGGGGCAGCGAGCTGGTGCTCAACAAGGCGAACTGCTGGAAGTGCGGTAGCAACTGGGGCAACAAGCGGACCGCCCCGGTCGGCCGCTTTGAACCGAACCCCTTTGGTCTGCACGACGTGGCGGGTAATGTGTGGGAGTGGACCCAGGATTGCTGGAACAAGTCCTACGACGGCGCCCCGGGGGACGGGAGCTCCTGGGCGACGGGCAACTGCAACCTGCGGGTCCTGAAGGGCGGCGCGTGGATGACGGACCCCGACTCGATCCGGGTGGCCAACCGGAACAAGCAGAACACCCGCTTCAAGAAGGATTTCGTCGGCTTCAGGGTTGTGCGTGCGATCGACTAGCTGGAGTGCAGGGTAGAGGGCCCGGAACGACGCCTGGAGGGCTTCGTCCCGCCGGTTCCGAGAGATCCGCAGGAGTTTCAGCAGGCCCTGGGGGAGGGCTGATGACCAAGCGTTCTTGTTGGCCGGCTGTCGTGTCGATGCTGATGGCCGTCCTGATCTGGTCCGGGGCCCTGGCCGACGACTTCGCCGAGGGTCTCGCGGCCTATGACCGGGGCGACTACGGCGGCGCGATGGCGCTCTGGCTTCCCCTGGCCCGGGCGGGCAATGTCGACGCCCAGAACAACCTGGGCTGGATGTACGAGCACGGGCAGGGCGTGGACGCGGACCCTGCCAAGGCGCTCTACTGGTACGGTCAGGCCGCGAAAGCCAGTCCGCTCGGCGAAAAGAACCTGGAAAGGCTTCGCGCCGCGGCGCAGGCGCAGCCTGACCCAGCGATGGAGGCGGCGCCGGGCGACCACGCTGCCCCGGCCTCCGCGGTCACCGGGTCCGGGGCCGCCCCGCGCGATCCGGCGGAAGAGGCCTTCCGTGAAGGCCTAGCGGCTTTCAACGCGGGCGACTTCCGGCAGGCCCGGGCGACGTGGGAGGACGCCGCGGCGCAAGGCCACGGCGAGGCGCAAGCCAATCTCGCCTGGCTCTACGAGACGGGCTTGGGCGGCGAGCGGGATCCGGATCGATCGGCCCAGTTGTATCGCCAGGCGGGAAAGGAAGTCCCGAACTCGCAGGAGGCCGTCCCGCGGCCCGCCGCGCGTCCACCCCGGCCACAGCCGGCCGGGGCGCAGGCCCGGGTCCCGATCGGCGACCCGCCGCAGGACGTCACCAAACCGGGAGGGTCGGGCTTCGACGACGGGCTGGCGGCCTACGACCGGGGCGACCACGCCGAGGCCTACAGGATCTGGCTGGCCCTGGCCGAGCGCGGCGTTCCCGACGCGCAGAACAACCTCGGCTGGCTGCTGGAGAACGGCCAAGGTGCCGACCGCGACCTCGAGGAAGCACTTCGCTGGTATCGGCTGGCGGCCGGCAGCGATCCACGCTGGCAAGAGAACGTCGAGCGCGTCGAGCGCGCCCTGGCCCGCGCTTCTCCCTCGGCCGGCCGCCCCGGGGACCAGGCGCCCCTCGGGACGAAGGAAGCCCCGGGGCCAGGGCTCTACACCACCTTGTTCCAGCGCGCCATGAGCGCCTTCGAAGGCCGCGACTACGCAACGGCCCAGCCGCTGTTCGAGAGACTCGCGCAAGCGGGCTTCATCAAGGCCCAGACCAATCTCGGATTCCTCTATGCGAACGGGCTCGGAGTCGAGAGGGACGACGGCCTCGCACGCTACTGGTACCTCACCGCGGCCCGGCAGGGAGAAGTCTACGCCCAGAACAACCTGGCCACGATGCTGGCCTCCGGCCTGGGGGGTGAGATCGATTTCGTCGAGGCCTACAAGTGGTACAGTCTTTCTGCAGCGGAAGGCCACGCGGAGGCGGCGGCGAACAAGTCAGCCTTGGAAGCCCTGATGAAACCCGACGAAGTCGCGCAGGCGGAAGGCAGGATCAGAGCCTTCCGACGCGGCGCAGAGTGATGCGGACCAGGCCTAAGAGGGCGGCCTTGCGCGGCCTCCTCGCGTGTCTTTTCTGCGCTCTTGCCATCGACGCAAGCCTTGCCGAGACCGGCACGGGGGCGAAGCCGGGCGCCGCCGCGGTCGAGATGACCTGGCGCGCGGCCCGCGTCGGCTTGCCCAACGGCATCGCCGGCGACTTCGCGGTGATCGGCAGGATGGACGAGGCGCGCGTCGGGGCGGCCTGGAGGACGGCCCGCGCCGCCTCGAAGGTGCCGATGGTCGTGCTTCTCCACGGCTGCTCGGGGATCATGAATGAAGAGGACAACTTCCTCTATCTGCTGACCCTGGAAGGCTACGCGGTCGTGATGCCCGACAGCTTCAAGCGGCGCGGGCGGCGGGCCCTCTGCGACGTCGAAGGGAAGTCCGCGCGGATCGATCCGCAGGTCTACGCCTACCGGCTCGAGGAGCTGGAATTCGCCCTGCGGCAGGTCGGCGCATTGACGTGGGTGGATCGCCGGCGGATCTACCTCATAGGCTTCAGCGAGGGGGGTGTCGCCGTCGCCAAATACCAGGGCAGCGCGGCCGCCGGCCTGGTGATCGTCGGCTGGCACTGCCAGGGCGACGGGGTGCTCCATGGCCTGAGATCGCCGGAAAGCACCCCGGTCCTGGCCCTGATCATGGAGAACGACCCCTGGTACGGCGCCTTTCGCGGCCGGCATTGCGGCCAGGTGTTCGGCAAGCGCCGCGGCTCGAAGTCGATCACTTTGGCCGGCAACGGACACGCCGTATTGAGCGGGTCGGGGGTCGAGGCCTCGCGGGCGGCGAAGCAGGCGATCCTCGGATTCCTGAGGGACACGGCGACAGCACGCTTGGCTCCGGCCACAGATGGCCTCGAGGGATCAAAATGAAGAAGCTCCTTTCGGTCTCCCTCTGCCTTGCCGCAGGCATGATGGCTTCGCTGACCGGCGCCAGGGCGGCACCGTCCTCGGAGTGCGACCGCCTGGGCGCAAATCCCGATGATCCCAGCCGCGTGTCGCCGGGCGTCTACTGGTCGGTTCTCGACGGCAACGCCGCCGAGGCGGCTTGCCGCCGGGCGCTTGAGCAGGACCCCACTGAAGTTCGTTTCGTCTACCAGTACGGTCGGGCGCTTGCGAGGCTCGACCGCAACGACGAAGCCATCGCTTATCTGTCCCAAGCGGCCGAAGCGGGATATCTCATCGCCTACACGACCCTGGGTGCCATATTCCACTTCGTGACCTTGGACTATGCCGAGGCGGCAAGCTGGTATCGGCAAGGAGCGGAGCTCGGATCGCCGTCGGCCCAGGTGCTTCTGGGTGACCTTTATCGAAGGGGTCGCGGGATAGAGAAGGACCCGAAGGCGGCTCTCGCCTGGTATCGCAAGGCGGCGGATGGAGGCTATCCGCTTGCCTACAGCAAGATCGGAGAGCTCTACGAACGCGGCATCGGGCTGTCGAAGGATGCGCGCAGCGCCGCGGCCTGGTACCGCCGCGGGGCGGAGCAGGACCTGCCGCGGGCCCAGCATGCCCTGGGCCTGCTCTATCTCGCCGGAAAGGGGGTGCCGAAGGACGAGGAGCAGGCCGCCGACTGGCTGCAACGCGCGGCCGACCAGGGATTCGGCAACGCGCAGCTGGCCTTGGCGGAACTCCTGGCCTCCCGGGCTGGGCCGGGAGACCTCAAGATGGCCTACTTCTGGTACACGATCGCGTCCAGGCACCGCTCCGAGAAGGTCAGCGCCGCGGGTCAGGCGGGCAGGATGGACCTGAGATCCGGCCTGACGTCTCAAGAGCGCAAAGAGGTGCGCGCCTTGGCCGCCAAATGGCGGCAAAAGCTGATCTTACCGCCCATGCAATAGTCGATCACCGGCCGGGTCGAACTGCCTTCGAGCAGACACCCCGGCGCGCGCATCGACCGGCGCCGACAGCCTGATCTTACCCACCGGGGCTTTGCGCTTCGGAAGCTTGCTTGCGACGGCCCGATGCCGTCAGGGCCGTCTTACCAGGGGCCGCCGTCGTCGCCCCCGTCGTCGCCACCGTCCGAACCGCCGGCACCGCCGCTGCCGCCGCCGGCACCGGCATCGCCTCCGCCGCCGCCGCCGCCGTCGCCGCCACCACCATCGCTACCGCCGCGATAGGTGTCGTCGTATCCGGTGGCCGCAGAGCCAGCACCGAGACCGGCCGAGCGCAGGGACGCATCCAGACGCGCCCTGAGATCGAGCGCGGCCTCGACGACCGGATCCGGGTCGGTGCCGACCTGGTCTTGGTCCGGCACGTCGAGGACCCGCCGGACGAGCCTTTGGTCGGCGTCGCTCAGAGTTGTGCCGGCGGCGGGAAGCGGATCCGGGATGCCGCGGCTGATCTGAGCGACCCTTGGGAAGTAGGCCAGCGAGTCGGCGGAATAGAACTTCAATGTGACCCGTTCGGCGGCGCGCACCATCCAGGCATGCGTGAACTCGCTGGGCGCGATGATGCCGTCGCCGTTGGAGTCGTAGTCCTCGACCCATTCCAGGTCGTCGCTCAGATCGGAGACATTGACGGGATAGATCGGAAGTCCCTCGGCATCGAGCGGCAGGTTCCGCTGTCCGCCGATGGCATCCAGGTAGGTGGTCAGTCTGCCGTCCGGCTCGATGAGGACGTATCTTTCGATCGCCACGACCTCGACGTCCTCCTCGACAAAAGCTTGCGAAGAGGCGCTGTCGTGGGAGCTAAACTGGGAACAGCTGGTCAGTGCCAAGCCGGCAAGGACGACGCCTGACTGGCCAAACGCGATCCAGCGCGCAACACGCGGTCTTTTCATCGTTTCCCCCCGAATTTTCATCTAGAGATGAGTGGCTTGCAAAGCGGTGTCGCTCGCTCGCTCTCCCTTGAACGACGGCAAAACCGAAACGAGGCGAAACCGTCTTTCGCACCTCACCTGAAAGTATACAGGAATGCGCTGTGTCAGGCCATGAGACCATCGGTTTAACCTCGGACTTGCGCCCTTCGTGATACTGCCGTTTGCCGGTCTTCGCCGGGCAGAAACGACCACGCAATGGCTCGGCGTCGCCTTCGGTGGAGCCGGTCGATGGTCCCCTCGCAATCGGAAGAGCCATTTCACGGCACCCCTTGCGGCGACGCGATCGCGGATCGCTCTTGCTGCGAGGTCCGGGCCGCAGGCAGAGGCCTGTCCGAGCCTCGCTCCGACAGACACCGCTTCACCGGATGATCGTAGCGTTCAGTTTCTCGCCGGCCTGTGCTAATTCTCACGCCAGCCGCTCGGCCCACTCTGGAAGATCTTGACCGGAGATCCATTGGATCCGGAAAAAGGCCCTTTGTGTGGGCCGTTCGGGGCCCGGCGACGCACGCGCTTTGGAGGCCGTCGCGCAGTCGAAGCCATGGTTGAAGCCTATCATCTGAACGCGCTGCCGCCTGGGACGATGCTCCAGGAGTACGAGGTCCTTCGTGTTCTGGGCGAGGGCGGCTTCGGGATTGTGTACCTGACGAAGGGTCGCTACCTGGACGATCTGGTTGCGATCAAGGAGTACCTGCCGGCGCAGCTTGCGACGCGTGTGGACGGGACGACGATCACGCCGACGTCGTCGGCGAACCAGGAGTTTTTCAGCTGGGGGCGTCAGAAGTTCCTGGAGGAGGCGCGGATGCTCTCGCAGCTGAGCAGCCCGCGGCCGCATCCGAACATCGTCGCGGTGCGGCGCTTCTTCGAGCTTCACGGGACCGCCTACCTGGTGATGGACTACGAGCAGGGGGAGGCGCTGTCGGTTCTTCTGGAGCGCGAGGGCTGCCTGGAGGAGGCGCATCTTGCAGCGCTGACCGAGGCGCTGCTGGACGGTCTTGAGACGGTGCACGCAGCCGGGATCACGCACCGGGACATCAAGCCGAGCAACATCCTGGTGCGGGCGGACGGGACGCCGGTTCTGCTGGACTTCGGGGCGGCGCGTCTGGCGCTGGGGGAGCGGACGCAGTCGAGCTTCAACGCGGTGTCTCCGGCCTATGCGGCGCCGGAGCAGCTGATGGGCTCGGAGAAGGTTGGTCCCTGGACCGACCTCTACGGGCTGGGGGCGACGCTCTACCGTGCGGCGACGGGTCGTCTGCCGCAGCCAGCGGTGGAGCGTCTTGTGGAGGAGGGCCATCTTCCGGCTTCGGAGCTGGCGGGAGCGGGCTACACGGCGGGTCTGTTGCGGGCGATCGACGCGGCGCTGGCGCTGCGTGCGGAGGATCGGCCGCAGTCGGTCTCGCAGTGGCGGGCCCTGATGGCGGCGCCGGGTGTATCGGCGAGCGAGCGCACGGTGGTGCTGGGGGCGGGCGCCCCGGCGGCGGGCCCGGGTCCGGTGTCGGGGGGTGAAGGCGGGACCGCGGTGCCGCGGCGGCGCACGCTGGCGGCGGCCTTGGGGATCGGCGCCTTGGTGGTGGCGCTGGGCGCGGCGCTCGGCGCCTACCAGTTCGGAGGCTGGGGCGCGGGCGAGCCACCCCAGGCCGAGGAGCAGGAGACGCCGGCGGCCCGGCAGGCCGCGCAGGAGGCGGAGCGGCAGGCGCAGGAACAGGCCCGCCTGGCGGCGGACCGTGCCCGCTGGGAGGCGGAGGCCCGGCGGCAAGCCGAGGCCCAGCGGCAAGCCGAGGAGCGCGCCCGCCTTGAGGAAGCCCAGCGCCGGGCGCAGGAGCAGGCCCGCCGGGAGGCGGAGGCCCGGCGACAGGCCGAGGCCCAGCGCGAGGCGGAGGAAGAGGCCCGGCGACGAGCCGAGGAGCAGGCGCGTCTGGAGGAAGCCCAGCGGCAAGCGGAAGAGCAGGCTCGACGGGAAGCCGAGGCGCAGGCCCGCCGGGAGGAGGAGCTGGCACGGCAGGAAGCGCAGCGTGCAGCAGAGGAACAGGCCCGTCGTGAGACGGAAGCCCGGCAGCAGGCGGAGGAACAGGCGCGCCGGGATGCGGCGGCGGCGGCGGCGCGGCTGAAGGCGAAGGAGCAGCTCCGCCTCGCGGCCCAAGAGGAGGCCCAGCGCTACGCCGAGGCCCAGCAGCCGGAGGCGACGCAAGAGAGGGCAGAGCCGGGCGAAAACGCAGCGCAGGAGGCACGGCTTCGGGCGGAAGCCGCAGAAGCGGACATTGAGCGCCGGATCGCAGAACTGCGGACCTATGTGGAACAGAACAGGACGATGGCCGAACGCCAGTTCAAAGCCTTCGTCGCCGAGGGGAAGGTGCTCGAATTCAGAGAGCGCTTCGGCCGGGTCCTTTCCTTCGGCGATATCGTCTTCGAGAACTCCGAGTACCGTTTGGACGTGCATTACACCTACTGCCGGACCGAGCGCGGCGGCTGCCAGACGACCTCACGACAGTCGCGTTTCGCGGTCCGCCTGGAAGACGGCAAACTGCTGTTTCGGACCATCCTCTGACGCCAGCGTCGGCCCGCCGCGCGAGGCGGAACTGACGGACATTCGAGCAAACCCGGTCAAATGAGTTTTTGTCAGCGCTCCGTGGTACAAGGCCGCTTGGCGGCGAGGACCACGAGGCCTTCGACCGCTTGGCCGTGTTCCATCCGAAGCTCGGCGCAGTCCAGAGAGCGGAGCGCCAAGCCGGCGCGGTTCAGACCGGCTCGGACGTAGTCGTCGGCATGGGCATAACGTCCGCTCGGAGTCAGCCGGTAGCCGAGTTCCTCTGCGCCCGCCCCGGCCCGCTCGACGGTGAAGGCGACCAGGCCCCCGGGGCGGAGCGACGCCGCAAAGCCGCTCAACGCGGCCTCGAGATCGCCGAAGTAGACGAGGGTATCGACGCAGACGGCGAGGTCGTAGGCGGCCGGGCGGGTCGGCAGATAGCCGGCCAGCTCGGCCTCGACCAGTTCGTCGTAGATTTTCCGCCTTCGGGCCTTGGCCAGCATCTCGGGCGAGAGATCGAGCCCGATGAGGCGCCGCGCGTAGGGGCGGAGAAGCGGGCCGCAAAGGCCGGTACCGCAACCGGCGTCCAGGACGTCGAGGCTGGCGTCGGGCTCGAGCTGCGCACCGAGGGCCCGGACCACCAAGTCCGGGGCTTGGTAGCGCAGGCGCTTGAGCTGGCCGTCGAAATTGTCGGCGAAGGCGGCGAAGAGCCCCCGGACATAGTCGTCCGAGGCCCGGGACGGCGGCGTCTCTCCTTTGTAGGCGGTGAGCAGATGGGTCGCGACCGGGTGCGCGGGCTCGAGCTCGAGCCAGCTCTCGAGGGCCTTCAGCGCGTCGTCCTTTCGACCCAGGCGCCAGAAGCTCTCGCTCAGCGGTCGGTAGGCCAGCGTGTAGCCGCGATGCGCCGCGATGACCCCCTGAAAGAGCTCGGCGGCCTCCTTCGGGCGATCCTGGGCCAGGCGAAGGTTGCCCAGGTTGTAGGCCGCGTCGACGAGCTCCGGATCGCGGGCGAGAGCTTCCTCGTAGGCCCGCGCGGCATCTTCCGGCCGGCCCTGGTCGCGGTAGATGATGCCCAAGTTGTTGTAGGCGTTGGCATTCGAAGGGTCCAGCTCCAAGGCCTTGCGGTAGTGGTCGATCGCCTCTTCCCTTCGTCCCTCGATCTTCAGGATGTTTGCCAGGTTGTTTCGGACGTCCGCGAAGTCCGGAGCGCTGGCGATGCTCCGGCGCAGGAGGCCGATGGCCCTTTTCGTGTCGCCCGTCTGATAGTGAACCATCCCGAGCAGGTGGAGGGCGTCGGCATTGTCTGGCGCGACCCGGAGGATTCGGTGGTACACTTCGGCGGCGGCAGCCAGATCGCCCGTTTTGTGGATGGAGCGCCCGAGCTGTAGGGCGTCCCGGATCGTCACGGCCCCTCGCTGCTCGCTGCCCGGTCCTTCGCCCGATGTCTCGGCTGCCATTCCTGCCCCCGGCGCCGCCCGGAACGCGCCCCCGAGCCCCGTCGTTTGGCCGTCCCGCTCAGAGCGTCAGGCTAGATCAAACGCCGCTCGAATGGAATCGACCCGTAGGAGGCAAATCGATCGCTCTATCGTTCAGAAAGCCCAATCGGCCTTCGCCTGAAGGCGGGCGCGCGGCGACAGGGCCAAGGCGCGGACCCTTCGGGGGGCCCTCGCTTCGTTTCGAGCTGCGGGATCCGACGACGTTCTCAGGGCGCGCTTTTTTTGCTAAGAAGCCTTCAAGCCGAAGGGGACTCAAGGCCGCCCATGCCGAGGGGCCGCGGACCGCGGTGCCGGCGGGATCCGGGCGGCAAGCCGCAGGGGGAGCGGTGGATGCCTGAACTGAAGGTTGACGACCTGCTGCAGGAGGTTTCCGCGGACCAACCCTGCGGAGAGAATCTCGAATACGATCCCGATTTCATCGCGCTCGACGAGGCCGCAAGGGACAAGGCGGCGCCCATGCTGGGGGAGGGCTCAGCCGAAGCGGTGGACTGGGCCGCGGTCGAGGAGCAGGCGACTTCCCTCTTCGCCAGGACCAAGGACCTGCGGGTCGCCCTGCACCTGGCCAGGGCGGCGCTCAACCTCAGGGGACTGCCGGGGTTCCTGGAGAGCCTCAGACTGATCCACGGCTGTTTAGACCGCTATTGGGAGCCGGTGCACCCGCAGCTGGATCCGGCCGACGACCTGGATCCGACCGTCCGCCTCAACATCCTGGAAGGCCTAAGCAATCCGGACACCTTCCTGCACGATCTGAAGGCCTCCCGTCTCGTGGTCTCGCCCACCTTCGGGCCGGTGAGCTATCGCGAGGTCGCGATCGCGAACGGCGAGATCTCGCCGACCGGCGAGGACGACTCCGGTGCGCTCGGCGCCGCGGAGATCAACGCCGCCTTCCTCGAATGCGATCTGGAGGAGCTGCGGCTCGCGGCCGAGGCGGGCGGTGCGCTGGTGCAGATCGTCGAGGACATCGAAGCGAAGGTCGCCGAACAGGTGGGCGCCCAGAATGCGCCGAACTTCGAGAGTTTGAGGGCAAGCCTGCTGCCGATCCGAGGTCTGCTCGCCGAGAAGCTCTCCGCGCGCGGGGGCGATGACGGCGCTCGGGAGGCGGCCGCGGCCGGGGAGGCGGATCAGGGCCCGGACGTTCCAACAGCACCCGCAGCGGGGCCAATTGGCGTAGTAAAAACCCGGCAAGACGTCGTCCGTCTATTGGACATGATCTGCGAATATTATGCGCGCAACGAGCCTTCCAGCCCGGTGCCGCTCCTTCTCAAGAGGGCTAAGGGCCTGGTGGCAAAGGAATTTATTGATATTCTGCGCGATCTGGTGCCGGACGCGGTCGGCGAAGCCGAACGGATTCGCGGCTCCGAAGGCACAGACGGAAGCCAGTAGCTGTTTAAGTTGCTTAACATTACTCTTTTGCTCGGGCATGATAAGGCTACAAGAAGAGGGCTGAGGCAGGGAGCCGAGCTTTCCTCGAATGGGGGTTCTTGGAACGGAGGAGGGTTCCAGCCATGGCGTCGCAAAGCAGCCAGAAATTCATCGCGCGCAACAGGGCGCCGCGCGTCCAGATCGAATACGACGTCGAAGTCTACGGCGCCGAGAAGAAGGTCCAGATCCCCTTCGTCATGGGCGTGATGGCGGACCTATCCGGCAAGCCCGAGGAGGCGCTGCCCGCGGTCGCGGAGCGCAAGTTCCTCGAGATCGACGTCGACAATTTCAACGACAGGCTGAAGGCCGCGAAGCCGCGGGTCGCCTTTCAGGTGCCGAACACCTTGACCGGCGACGGCAACCTCAGCGTGGACATCACGTTCGAGAGCCTGGACGATTTCTCCCCGGCCGCCGTGGCCAAGAAGGTCGGCGCGCTCCGCAAGCTTCTCGATGCGCGGACCCAGCTCTCGAACCTCATCACTTACATGGATGGCAAGACCGGTGCAGAGCAGCTGATCGCCAAGGCCGTCCAGGATCCCACGTTGCTGCAGTCTCTTGTCGCCGCTCCAAAGCCTGAAGGCGAGGACGACGAGGGCTCGTCAGAGGAGGCAAAAGATGGCTGAAGCGAAGGTCGAGACTGAAGCCCAGCCAGGTGCGGAAGCGCTCAGCACGGACGACTTCACCAGCCTGCTCAGCAAGGAATTCCGGCCCAAGTCGGACCGGGCGCGCGAGGCGGTGGAGACCGCGGTCCAAACCCTCGCGGAATACGTCCTCCGCGACGAGGCCGTCATTTCGGCCGACGTGGTCCATTCGATCGAAGGGATCATCGCCGAGATCGACCGCAAGCTGACCGAACAGATCAACCTGATCATTCACAATGAGGATTTCCAGAAGCTCGAAGGCTCCTGGCGCGGCCTGCACTACTTGGTAAACAACACCGAGACCGACGAGATGCTGAAGATCCGCGTGATGGACATCTCGAAGAAGGATCTGCACAGCACGCTCAAGAAGTTCAAGGGCACCGCCTGGGACCAGAGTCCCGTCTTCAAGAAGGTCTACGAGGAGGAATACGGGCAGTTCGGCGGCGAGCCTTACGGCTGCATCGTCGGCGACTACAGCTTCGGCCACTCGCCCATGGACGTCGAGTTCCTGGGCGAGATGTCCAAGGTCTGCGCCGCGGCGCACACGCCCTTCATCGCCGGGGCGGATCCGATGGTCATGCAGATGGATACCTGGCAGGAGCTGACCAATCCGAGGGACCTGACCAAGATCTTTCAGACCGCGGAATATGCCGGTTGGCGTTCGCTCCGGGAGTCCGAGGATTCGCGCTACGTCGGTCTTGCCATGCCGAGGTTTCTTGCGCGCCTGCCCTATGGCGCCAAGACCGACCCGGTCGACGAGTTCGATTTCGAGGAGTCGACGGACGGCTCGGACCACCAGAAGTACTGCTGGGCGAATTCCGCCTTTGCGATGGCGACCAACATCACCCGGTCCTACAAGTTCTTCGGCTGGTGCTCGCGGATCCGCGGCGTGGAGTCCGGCGGCGCCGTCGAAGGCCTCCCGGCGCACACCTTTCCGACCGACGACGGCGGCGTCGACATGAAATGCCCGACCGAGATCGCGATCTCGGACCGGCGCGAGGCCGAGCTGGCCAAGAACGGCTTCATGCCGCTCATCCACAAGAAGAACAGCGACTTTGCGGCCTTCATCGGTGCGCAATCGCTGCAGAAGCCGGCCGAGTACGACGATCCCGACGCGACCGCGAACGCCAACCTTTCGGCGCGTCTGCCCTACATGTTCGCCATCTGCCGCTTCGCCCATTACCTCAAGTGCATCGTCCGCGACAAGATCGGCTCCTTCAAGGAGCGGGAGGACATGGAGCGCTGGCTCAACCGCTGGATCATGCAATACGTCGACGGCGATCCGGCGAACTCGACGGAGGAGACAAAGGCACGAAAGCCCTTGGCTGCGGCCGAGGTGGTCGTGGAAGAGGTCGAGGGCAATCCCGGCTACTACCGTTCGAATTTCTACCTCAGGCCGCATTATCAGCTTGAAGGCCTGACCGTTTCACTGCGACTCGTCTCAAAACTGCCATCGGTCAAGGGATCGTAGCGACCTCAGCGATCCTGGCGCAAAAAAAAATAGCGATGGGGCCAGACTTCAGGACTGTGCAGAGTCGAGCACGAAGATTTTGGTGGCTGTTAGAATACTCGCAACAGGGAGACCGAAGAGATGGCCCATGACATGTTTCTGAAGCTCGATGGCGTGAAGGGGGAATCCAAAGACCACCAGTACAAGGATCAGATCGATATCCTGTCGTGGAGCTGGGGCATGTCGCAGTCCGGCAGCATGCATGCCGGCGGCGGCGGCGGATCCGGCAAGGTCGATGTGCAGGACATCCATATAACCAAGTACGTGGATACCTCATCGCCGAACCTCATGGCCTACTGCTGCAGCGGCAAGCACTTCCCCCAGGCGCTGCTGACGGTGCGCAAGGCCGGCGGCGACGCTCCGGTCGAGTACGTCAAGATCAAGATCGAAGAAGTTCTGGTGACCAGCGTCAGCACGGGCGGCTCCGGCAGCGACGATCGTATCATCGAGAACGTGACCCTGGGCTTCGCAAAGGTCGTTCACGAGTACACGCCGCAGGCGGCCGACGGTTCGGCTGGGGCCTCGATCCCGTCCGGCTGGGATGTCGCGGCGAACAAGACCTACGACGCGAGCACGGGATAGGCCTGCGCGGCGGTGCCGTCGGGTCCCGGGGCTGGATCTGACGGCGGGCTCGAACTTCGATGGACGCGGTCCGCTTTGTAGATGGGATCCGACCGACCGGCTCACGGGACAGGTCCTCGCGGGAGAATCGGCCGTGGATGGCGCGGTAGAAGGGCTCCGGGGCAGCGATGTCTCGGCATCGTTGGCGCAACTGCAGGATCAGGTCAGGCAGAATCCCGCTGATCCGAAGCTTCGGGTGTTCCTGTCTCAGCTGCTGGCGGTAACCGGCGAATGGGAGCGCAGCCTTAAGCAGCTCGACGTACTGGGAGAGCTGGATGCGGCGGCCCTGCCGATGGTCCAGACCTACCGTGCGGCCTTGAGCTGCGAAGCCCTGCGCGCGCGGGTCTTTGCCGGCGCGCAGACGCCCCTGGTGTTCGGCGAGCCGGAGCGCTGGGTGGCCCTGCTTCTCGAATCACTGCGCCTGCTGGGCGAAGGTGCGCGGGGGCGTGCCGAAGAGTTGCGCGCCGAGGCCTTCGAGCTGGCGCCCGCGACCGCCGGCAGGATCGATGGCGAAGCCTTCGAGTGGATCGCCGATTGCGATCCGCGCCTGGGACCGGTCCTCGAGACCATCGTCAACGGTGCTTACTATTGGGTGCCCTTCGAGCGCCTTCGGGAGATTCGGATCGAGGCGCCAGCGGATCTGCGAGACGTGGTGTGGACCCCGGTGCAGCTGACCTGGTCCAATGGCGGCCAAGCGGTCGGCCTGGTGCCGTCGCGCTACCCCGGTTCGGAAAGCAGCGATAATCCCCGGATTCAGCTCGCTCGCCGGACCGAATGGATCGACGACGGCTCCGGCGGGGTCGTCGGACTGGGCCAGCGCATGTTCGCGACCGATGCGGGCGAGTATGCGATCATGGATGTGCGCCTGATTACCCTGGGGTCGGAGGACATGGCCGAGCCGGGTGATCCGACGCCCGAGGGCTGAACCGTCGTCGGGGGCTGGCGATGCCGGAACTGACACCGAAGGATCGCCTCCAGCCGTCCCTGCTGGATCGCCTTACGGATGACGCACCGGAGGAGCGAACGGAGGCGCGGGACAAGCGGGTGCTTTCCATGGAAGAGCTGCGCAAGTGCGTGATGCGCGATATCGCGTGGCTTTTCAACGCGGGCAACCTCGCCTCCGTCCAGGACCTCAGCGCACACCCGCTCGTCGCCGAATCGGTCGTCAACTACGGCCTTGCCGATCTGGCCGGCGCAACCGCGTCCGGCCTCGACCGCGCCGCCCTCGAGCGCATGGTCCGCCAGGCGATCTGGAGTTTCGAGCCGCGTATCCTTCGAAACACCGTCAAGGTGCAAGCCTTCATGTCGGAGGAACTGATGAATCGAAACGCCTTGGCCTTCGTGATTGAGGGCGACTTGTGGGGAGAGCCGCTTCCCCAGCACCTCTATCTTCGGACGGAGATCGATCTCGAGACCGGCAACGTGGCGCTGTCCGAGACGGCGCCCGGCGGCTGAGCCCATGGACCCGCGTCTTCTCGACTACTACAACCGGGAGCTCCAGCACATCCGCGAGATGGGCGCCGAGTTCGCCAGGGAGTACCCGAAGATCGCGGGCCGGCTCGGGATGGAGGGCATCGAGTGTGCCGACCCCTACGTGGAGAGGCTGCTCGAAGGCTTCGCCTTCATGGCGGCGCGCGTCCAGCTCAAGGTCGATGCCGAGTTCCCCCGCTTCTCTCAGCACCTGCTTGAGATCGTCTACCCGCACTATCTGGCGCCGATGCCGTCGATGGCCATGGTGCAGTTCGCTCCCGATCTCTCCGAGGCGATCTCCGACGAGGGCTTTCTGGTTCCCCGCGGCACGGCGTTGCGCAGCATCATGGGCAAGGGCGACCAGACGGCCTGCGAGTACCGCACCGCCCACGATGTCACCCTCTGGCCGATAGAGCTGACCGAGGCGGAGTACCTGGCGAGCACCGCCGCCGTCGCGGCCTTGGGGCTGTCCGACCTGAAAGGCGTCAAGGCCGCGGTCCGCTTGCGCTTGCGCAGCACCTCCGCGCTGGGTTTCGACAAGCTCGCCCTCGATCGCCTTCCGATCTTTCTCCACGGGGTCGACCAGGTGCCGACCCACCTCTACGAGCAGTTGCTGGCGAACAGCGTCGGTATCGCTCTGCGCCCGGGTGAAGGAACCGGCGCCTGGTCGGGCATCTCTCCGGGTGCCGAGATCCGGGCCCTCGGCTTCGGCGAGTCCGAAGCGCTCTTGCCGCTGGGGCCGCGGTCCTTCCAGGGCTATCGCCTCCTTCAAGAGTACTTCGCCTTTCCCACCCGATATATGCAGGTCGAGCTGAGCGGCCTGCGCAGTGTCGGCGCCGCCGCGGATTGCGAGCAGCTCGACATCGTCGTGCTCCTGGACCACAGCGATCCGGTCTTGGCCGATGTCATCGATCAGACCCATTTTGCGCTGTTTTGCTCGCCTGCGATCAACCTCTTCCCGAAGCGGGCCGACCGTGTGCACCTGTCGGACAGCGCGACCGAACACCATGTGCTGCCCGACCGGAGCCGTCCCCTCGACTTCGAGGTCTATGCGCTGACGTCGATGCAAGGCATCGGTCAGGGCTCGGACGTCGAAGAGGAGTTCCTGCCGTTCTATGCGCTCAACGATCTGCAGAACTATCCGGAACACGCCGCCTACTACACGGTGCAGCGCAGGCCGCGCGTGCTGTCGTCGCGGCAGCGCTTGCGCGGTCGCCGGTCCAGCTACGCCGGCAACGAGGTCTTCGTCTCCCTGGTGGACGCCACGGAAGCGCCCTATCGCGGCGATTTGACACAGCTCGCGGTCGGCGCCCTCTGCACGAACCGGGACCTTCCGCTCCATATGCCGGTCGGCGTTGGCAAGACGGATTTCACGCTCGAGATCGGCGCACCGGTCAGCTCCGTCAGGTGCCTCGTCGGGCCGACTCGGCCCCGGCCCTCCCGGGCCGAGAAGGATGTTGCCTGGCAGGTCATCAGCCATCTTTCGCTGAACTACCTTTCGCTGATGGACGCTGATCCGGACCAGGGCGCCGCCGCCCTGCGGGAGCTCCTCGGGCTCTACGCCTCGGGCAGCGACGCGGCCATGCGAAAGCAGTTGGAGGGCGTGGTTTCGGTCAGCTCGCAGCCGGTCCATCGGCGCCTTCCGGCGCCGGGCCTGATCGCCTTCGGACGAGGACTGCAGATCACCCTCAAGCTGGACGAAGCGGCCTTCGAAGGCAGCAGCGTGTTTTTGCTCGGCGCGGTTATGGAACAGTTCTTCGCACGATACGTTTCGCTCAACGGCTTCACCGAGATGGTCCTCGAGACCGAACAACGAGGCAGGATCAACACATGGCCAGCGAGGATCGGTCAGCGGCACATCGCGTAAGGCTGTACCTGTCTCTGAAGGAACAGCCCTACGCCTTCGACGTCTTTCAGGCGCTGCGCCGCATCGAGTGCGTCAACGCGGATCAGCCGCGCCTCGGAGAGTCCGCGCGACCCAAGGACGATCCGGTCCGTCTCGGGCAAGAGCCCTCGCTGAACTTCGCCGGCGCCGCCCTCGCCAGGTTCGATACGGACGGCGGAAACCGCAGGCCGCGCCTCCTCGGCTACTATTTCGGCCTGCTGGGCCCGAACGGCCCCCTGCCGCTGCACCTGACCGAGCATGTCTATGACCGTGCGCGCAACGCGCGGGACACGACCCTGTCTAGCTTTCTCGACCTCTTCCATCACCGCATGCTGTCCCTGTTCTATCGGGCCTGGGCCAACTCCAGCCCGACGGTCAGCTTCGACCGTCCGCGGGCCGATCGTTTCGGGACCTACCTCGGCTCGCTCTTCGGGCTGGGCACGGCGTCGCTGCGCGATCGCGACGCCATGCCCGATCTGGCCAAGCTCCACTTCACGGGCCGGCTGGCCTGCCAGGCGCGGCATCCGGACGGATTGCAGGCGATGATAGGGGAGTTCTTCCGCGTCGCGGTTGAGATACGGGAGTTCCTGGGCGAATGGATCGTCATCCCGGAAAGCAGCCGCTGCTTCCTCGGCCGGTCGCCTGAGAGCGGCCAGCTTGGTCGCACTGCGGTCGCGGGAGCGCAGGCCTGGAGCGGACAGCACAAGATCGGCATCGTCCTGGGGCCGCTGGCCTACGGTGATTTTCAGCGCTTCCTTCCGGGCGGGGAGAGCCTGGCCCGGCTGGTGGCGCTGGTCCGAAACTACATCGGTGACGAGCTGGCCTGGGACCTGAAACTGGTTTTGAAGAAGGATGAGGTTCCGGAAATCAATCTCGGGCAGTCGGGCCGCCTCGGTTGGACGACATGGCTCGGCGACTGGTCCTTCGACCGCGACGCCGACGACCTTTCGCTCACGCCGTCGCTTCGTGCCGCGCAATAGGGCGGTTGGTCGAGAGGTGAAGGCCGGGACGATGGGCGGACATTTGATCTACGAAACATGAGCTTAGCCTCTGAATAGTCGGGAACAGGAAAATGGCGGAAATTGGCCGAGCCGCACTATTCGGCAAGTTGAACTCCCTGGCGTACAAGTCGATCGAAAGCGCAACGGTCTTCTGCAAGCTGCGGGGCAACCCTTATGTCGAGCTGGCGCACTGGATACAGCAGATACTCCAACTTCAGGATTCCGATCTGCATCGTATCGTTCGCCATTTCGGCCTCAATCCCGCGCGCTTGGCAGAGGACGTGACGAACAGCCTGGACCGGCTGCCGCGGGGCGCGACCTCGGTTTCCGATCTCTCGGCCCACGTCGAGGAAAGCGTCGAGCGCGGCTGGGTGTATGGCACGCTGCTTTTCGGAGAATCCCAGGTCCGCACCGCCTACCTGATCTTCGGGATCCTCAAGACCGCGGGACTGCGGAACGCCCTGTTCAGCCTGTCCAAGGAGTTCGAGAAGGTTCAGCCGGACGTCCTGGCGGCGCAGGTCGGCGAGGTGCTGGGGGATTCGCCCGAGGCGGCGATGACGGCGACGGACGGCTCACGCCTGGGCAGCGCCGGGCGGCCGGGCGAGGCAAGCGGTGCCATGCCGCCGGCTCAGCTGGGCAAGCAGGAGGCGCTCGCGCGTTTCTCCGTCGACCTGACGGAGCGGGCACGCCAGGGCGAGATCGATCCGGTGGTCGGCCGGGACAGTGAGATCAGGCAGGTCATCGACATCCTGATGCGGCGCCGGCAGAACAACCCGATCCTCACCGGCGAGGCGGGAGTCGGCAAGACCGCCGCGGTGGAGGGTTTCGCGCTCCGCCTGGTCGAGGGAGACGTCCCGCCGCCGCTGCGCGACGTCACCCTGCGCGTCCTCGACGTCGGCTTGCTGCAGGCCGGTGCCAGCATGAAGGGCGAGTTCGAGGACCGGCTGCGCCAGGTGATCGAGGAAGTCCAGTCCTCGCCCAGCCCCATCGTCTTGTTCATCGACGAGGCCCACACCCTGGTCGGCGCCGGGGGCGCGGCGGGCACGGGCGACGCGGCGAACCTGCTGAAGCCCGCCCTTGCCCGGGGCACGCTTCGGACGGTCGCGGCCACGACCTGGTCCGAGTACAAGAAGTACATCGAGAAGGATCCGGCCCTGACGCGGCGCTTTCAACCGGTGCTGATCGACGAGCCGGACGAGGGCAGGGCGATCCTGATGATGCGGGGCGTCGCGTCCAAGTTGGAAGCGCATCATCGCGTGCAGATCCTCGACGAGGCCCTGGAAGCCGCAGTCAGGCTATCCCATCGCTACATTCCCGACCGGCAGCTGCCGGACAAGGCGGTGAGCCTGCTCGACACGACGAGTGCCCGGGTCGCCGTCAGCCAGCACGCCGTCCCGGCCGCCGTCGAAGACTGCCGGCGGAAGATTCAGGCCCAGGAGACGGAGCTTGAGATCATCGAGCGGGAAAAGGCGATCGGGATCGACATCGGCGCGCGCGAGGATGACGCGGCGAAGCTGCTCGACGCGGAGCGAATGCGCCTCGAGGACTTGGAAGCGCGTTGGGCGACGGAGAGGGAACTCGTCGGCAAGATCCTCGAGCTGCGATCGAAGCTTCGGGGCGACCTGGGGACGATCGAAGGCACCGGCAGCGAGCTCGAGGCGGCCGCCGAGCGCGCCGCGGACCCGGAGGCGGAGGACGGCGAGTCCGCGCAAGCGGACGCGGCGGAGATGGACCCAGCAGAGCGCGAAGCCGGCCTCGCTGAGCTAAAGACACTGCACGGCGAACTTCTGGAGGCCCAGGGCGAAGCGCCGCTGATCCTGCCGAGCGTCGACGAGCAGGCGGTCGCCTCGGTGGTCGGGGACTGGACCGGGATACCTGTCGGGCGCATGGTCCGGAACGAGGTCGAGGCGGTGATTCACCTGCCCGAGACGATGGGCCGGCGGGTCGTCGGTCAGGACCATGCCCTGGAAGCCATCTCCAAGCGAGTTCAGACCTCGCGCGCCGGCCTGGATCACCCGGGGCGGCCGATCGGGGTCTTCCTGCTCTGCGGGCCCAGCGGCGTCGGCAAGACCGAGACCGCGCTGACCCTGGCCGAAGCGCTCTACGGCGGCGAGCAGAACGTCATCACTCTCAACATGAGCGAGTTCCAGGAGGCGCATACGGTCTCGACCCTGAAGGGCGCGCCGCCGGGCTACGTCGGCTACGGCGAAGGCGGCGTCCTGACCGAGGCGGTGCGGCGCAGGCCCTACAGCGTGGTGCTGCTCGACGAGGTGGAGAAGGCGCACCCCGATGTCCACGAGGTCTTCTTCCAGGTCTTCGATAAGGGAATGATGGAGGACGGCGAGGGCAGGCTGATCAACTTCAAGAACACCCTCATCCTCCTGACCTCGAACGTCGGCACCGACCTGATCGTCAAGATGTGCGAGGATCCCGAGCTGCGACCGGACCCGGAGGGATTGGCCCGTGCCCTCCACGAGCCCTTGCGCAAGGTCTTTCCGGCCGCCTTGCTCGGCCGGCTCGTCGTCCTTCCCTATTATCCGCTGAGCGACGAGATCATGGCCGAGATCGTCAAGCTTCAACTCGGCCGGATCCAGAGCCGCCTCGCGGCTACCCACGAGGTGCCCTTCAGCTACGACGACGACGTGATTCAGCAGATCATCAGGCGCTGCACGGAGCTGGAGAGCGGCGGCCGGATGATCGACGCCATCCTGACCAACACGGTGCTGCCCCGGGTCAGCGGCGAATTCCTGACGCGGATGCTCGAGGGCGAAGCGGTGCGTCGGGTCCATGTCGGCGTCGAAGACGGCGAGTTCGTCTACGCCTTTGACTGATCGGGCTTTGCGGCGATGTCTGGACGAGCGATGCAGGATGAGTTGGACGATCTGGGCCCCGGCGCCCCGGTCACCGAGCTCACGGTGCCCGCGGCGCTGGCGATCGCGACCGAGATGCTGCGGCGAGGGCACCTCACCGAGGCCGAAGCTCTCTACGGGCGCATTCTGGAAGCCGAGCCCGGCCAGCCGGACTGCCTGCACTTTCTCGGCGTGCTGAAGCACCGCCGGGGCGACAACGACGCCGCGGTCGACCTGCTGCGCGCGGCCGTCGATCGTGCGCCCGACTACGCGGACGCCTGCAACAGCCTCGGCAATGTCCTGAGCCAGACCGGGCGCCTTGAAGAGGCCGAAGCCGCATACCGGCGCGCGGTCGCCCTGAGGCCGGACTTCGCCGAGGCCTACAACAACCTCGGAGTCGTCCTGAAGGACCTGGACAAGCTCGAGGAAGCGGCCGCGGTCCTGTCGAAGGCGCTGGAGATGACCGCCGACAACCTGCAGACCCTGCACAACCTCGGCAATGTCCTGCGTCGGCAGGGCAAGTACGCAGAGGCCGCCGAGGCCTATCACAAGGCGATCGACAGCCTGCCGTTTCAGGAGGACAGCTACCGAAACCTGGCCCGCCTCTATTACGCCACCGGCCAGAACGGGCAGGCGGCGGAGGTCTACCGCAAGTGGCTCGAACACCAGCCGGACAACGCGACCGCGCAGCACATGCTGGCGGCCGCGGCCAAGGAAGCCGTCCCCGAGCGCGCCTCGGAAGCCTTCGTGAAGAGCACCTTCGAGCGTTTCGCGGAGAGCTTCGACAAGGTTCTCGAGCGTCTCGAGTACCGCGCGCCCGGCCTGGTCGCCGGCCTGATCGAGGCCGGGTCCGACCGCTTGGTGGTCCTGGATGCCGGCTGCGGCACCGGGCTTTGCGGACCGCTGCTCCGGCCCCATGCGCGGCATCTGACGGGCGTCGACCTCTCTCCGGCGATGATCGAGAAGGCGCGGGAGCGCGAGGTCTATGACGAACTGGTCGCGGCCGAGCTGACCGACTACCTCGGCGACTGCGACGCCCGCTTCGACCTGATCGCCGCGGCGGACAGCCTCTGTTACTTCGGCGACCTGACTCCGGTCCTGGCCGCGGCGGCCGGAGCCTTGCGTCCGGAGGGTCGGCTGGTCTTCACCCTCGAGGCGGCCGAGGGCGAGGTGCCGGCGGAGGGCTTCCGATTGGAGGTGCATGGCCGCTACAGTCACGAGGAGGACTATGTCCGCAGCACGCTCGGCGAAGCCGGGCTCGAGCTGGGGAGCCTGGGGCGGGAGGTCCTGCGCCTGGAAAACCACCGGCCGGTGGTCGGCCTCCTGGTGATGGCGTGCAAGCCCTCGGCGTCGCTGCCGCGCTAGCGGGCGCCCGCCCGGGACCCCGGCGGCGAACGGCCGGCGCGGCGCGGTGGCACGGCCTCGCTAGGCAAGCCTAGCCCGTTGCGATATCTTGGAAATCCTGGACCGGGAAGACAGCTATGACACCACGGCAAGAGTATCGGGGAGCATCGGTCTCCAGCCCTCTCGGTGACGACGTACTGCTGTTCTGGCGCATGGATGCCCGCGAGGAGATGAGCCGCCTCTTCGAGTTCCGGCTCGACCTCTTGAGCGAGAACCACGACCTGCGCATCGAAGACCTGCTCGGGCAGTCGATGACGGTCCGCTTCGTGCTTCCCGAGGGCGACACCCGGCATTTCAACGGGGTCGTTGCCCAGTTCCATTACGTCGGGACCCAGCACCGCTTCGCCCGCTACGAGGTCGTCCTCCGGCCCTGGCTCTGGATGCTGACCCGCACCGCCGACTGCCGGATCTTCCAGCACAAGACCGTGCCGGTGATCCTGAAGGAGATCTTCGAGGACTACGGCTTCACCGACTTCGAAGAGCGCTACAGCGCGAGCTACGAGCCGCGCGATTACTGCGTCCAATACCGCGAGAGCGACTTCGACTTCTGCAGCCGCCTGATGGAGCACGAGGGGATCTTCTATTACTTCAAGCACGAGAACGGCAAGCACACCCTGGTGCTGGGCGACGACTCGACGCAGACCAACGAGACCATCCAGAACTACGATGAGATCCCCTACTACCCGCCGACCCAGGGCGCCCATCGCGAGCGGGATCACGTCCAGCACGTCGCCCTGGGCCGCCAAGTGCAGCCGGGGCGCTTCACCCTGCGCGACTTCGATTTCACTAAGCCCAGGGCGAACCTGGAGGCGCGGCGCAGCGATCCGCGGGACCATCAGCAGTCGGATTTCGAGGTCTACGATTACCCGGGCTGCTACCTGGAGGCCGACCGGGGCGGCACGATCGTGGGGCTGAGGCTGGAGGAGCTGCAGACGGCCTATGGCGAGCTGACCGGCCAGGGCGATGTCGGCGGGCTCGGCCCCGGCGCGGTCTTCAGCCTGACCAACTGCACCCGCGACGAGCAGAACGCGGAGTACCTCGCCGTTCGCACGGACCTGCATCTCGAGATCGACGGCTATGAATCGGGGGAGGCCGCGGGCGGCGGGCTGCACTGCGCCTGCCGCTTCACCGCCATCGACAGCCGGCAGCCCTTCCGCCCGGCGCGGATCACGCCCCGGCCCTTCGTCCAGGGCCCGCAGACCGCGACCGTCGTCGGCCCGGAGGGCGAGGAGATCTACACCGACGAGTACGGCCGGGTGAAGTGCCAGTTCCACTGGGACCGGGAGGGCGAGTACAACCAGGACAGCTCCTGCTGGATCCGCGTGTCCTCGCCCTGGGCCGGCAAGGGCTGGGGCGGGATCTCGATCCCGCGCATCGGCCAGGAGGTGATCGTCGACTTCCTGGAGGGTAACCCGGATGCCCCGATCATCACCGGCCGGTTCTACAACGCCGACAACATGCCGCCCTACGGCCTGCCCGACCAGGCAAGCGTGAGCGGCATGAAGACGAACAGCACAAAGGGCGGCGGCGGCTACAACGAATACGTGATGGACGACACCAAGGACAACGAGCTGGTCCGCGAACACGCGCAGTTCGACAAGGATTCGACCGTCGAGAACGACGACAGACAGACGGTCAACAACAACCGGACGATCAACGTTAACGGCACGCACACGGAGACGGTCGTCGGCGATACCAGCGTCACGGTCAGCGAGGGCAACTACAGCCGGACGGTTTCGACCGGGACGGCGACCATCGCGGTGACCGGTGCGGTCCAGGAGACCTTCAGCGACACGCAGACCACCGACGTGACCGGACTGATCGCCATCACGTCTGCAGAGGCCCACATCCACGTCACGGCTGCCACGGAGATCAAGCTCGAGGTGGGTTCGAGCAAGTTGCTGATGAAGGCGGACGGATCGATCGAGCTGAGCGGTGTCAGTCTCGCGATCAACGGCAGCACCTCTGTTTCCATCGCGGGCGCCTCGATCACCTCCGAGGCGACATCGGATCACAATACCAAGGGCGGAATCGTGGTTTCGGAGGGAACGACATCGAACACCGTCAAGGGTGGCATGGTCATGTTGAACCCGTGAGCCCGCGATGATGGCGGAAGCGAAGGTGCTGGAGGCTGCGGCAGAACGGGACGCAACCGCGCATCTCGTGGTAGCGGGCATGGCCGAGGACCGGCAGCCGGTATTCTCGGTTCTCGTCAAGCGAAGCTACCGGATCGAAAACGAACGACCGCTGGTCCGACGGGAGCCGGCAGCGCCCTTCCAGCTCACGGACCTCTACTACGATCACGGCGACCCGGAGGTCTGCAGCGTCAGGCACGAAAGCGATTTGGCACCCTACAAGCTTGGCACCGACGTGGTCGTCATCGGCCGCGCCTATGCGCCCGGCGGAAAGGCCGTGCAGCAGATGACCGTCGGCGCGGAAGTCGGAGGCCGGCGCAAGATCATTCGGGTGATCGGCGATCGCCATTGCCGCTACCGCCCGAACGCGCCGCCCGATTTCACCGATCCCGAGCCCTTCGAAGCCATGGAGATCCGCTATGAGCGGGCCTACGGCGGGCGGGATACCAAGAGTCTGCCGGAGGCGCCGGCCTTCTACCCGCGCAATCACGTGGGGGTCGGCTTCGTTCTCAAAAACGTCCGGGAAGCGATCGAAGGTACGGCGCTGCCCAACTTGGAAGACCCGGAGGATTTGCTGACGCCCGAGCGCCTGGTGCTCGAGGACGCGGAGCGTTGGAACGATCAGCCGCTGCCGCAGGGCCTCGGATGGTTCCAAAAGACCTGGTACCCGCGCTGCTCCTTCGTAGGGGCGGTTCCGGGCACAGCCGACCCGGACGAGGTGATGCGTGAGGAGCGTTTGGGTCTGGTCCCGAAACGGCAGATCGCCCTGGCGCGGCAGTTCAAGCTTCCGAGCTTTGACGTCCGCTTCAACAACGGGGCTTCACTAGGGCTCGTCTTTCCCTTCCTGGAGCCCGAAACCCTGCTTCGGCTGGCCCGCTTGACTCCCGGTGGCAATCTGTCCTTCACCCTGCCGGACGATTGGCCGCGCATCATGCTGGACATCGGCCTGGGTGAAAACGAGCTGCCGGTCGTCTTGCACACGGTCTCTATCCGGGTCGACGACGGAGAGGCCGATCTGATCTGGCGCGGCGCCCACGCCTACCCCGGGCCGCAGTGGCTGCCCAACATGAAGCGGATGCGGGCAGAGGTGCGCTGAGCCATGCCGGACGACGCGCCAGCGATCTTCATCCCCGCCGAGCCGCCGCCGACGGTCGCGGATCCCTCCGCTTGCAGGATTGTCCTGCCCGGCCAGACGCCGGAGGGCGAGTACATTCTCGGGGTGCTCGTGAAGCGCAGCTACGACGTCGTCCACGGCAAGCGCTGCGCCCGCGCCGAAGGGGATCGGCCCCTGATCGCCGGAGACCAGCACTTCGGCGACCCCATGAACTCCACCGTGGAGTTCGAGTCCGACTTCGTCCCCTTCAAGCTCGCCACCGACGTGGTTCTCAACGGCCGCGCCTTCGCCCCGAAGGGAGAAGCGGTGACGGAGCTGACCGCGAGCCTCGCAGTGGGCCAGCATCGCAAGGACATCGTCGTGATCGGCGACCGGATGGCCCGCCATCGCAAGGGCCAGACGCCCCTGTTCACCGATCCCGAGCCCTTCACCGAGATCGAGCTGCGCTACGAACGTGCCTTTGGCGGCATCGACATCTACTCCGACCGCAAGCTTGCCTGTCCCTACGCCCGCAACCACCTCGGCCGCGGCTTTGCCATCCGCAACATCAAGGAGGCGGTCGAGGGGCTGCCCTTGCCGAACATCGAGGATCCGCAGGACCGGCTGACACCGGAGCGGCTCTGCATCGACCACTTCATCCACATGGACAAGCTGCCCATGCCGCAGGGCTTCGGCTGGTTTCTGAAGTACTGGCGGCCACGGGCCCTCCTCGCCGGCGTCATGCCGGCCGACCGCGAGACCGAACAGGAGCTGCGCAAGATCTACCGGCAGGCGGTGCCGCCCGAGCAGCTGGAGCTGTACGATCAGACCGAGCTGCCGGACATGGATTTCCGCTTCTTCAACGGCGCCTCTCAGGGCCTCGCGCTGCCCTACCTGAAGGGCGACGAAGGCATCCGTCTGAGCGGTCTGGCGGCCGAAGGCGACGTGGTCTTCGGGCTGCCGAAGGAGCGGCCGGAGATCGGCCTCGATATCGGGTCCGGCGTGCAGGAACCGGACGTCGTCCTGCAGACGGTCATGATCCGCATGGAGGAGCGCCAGGTCGACTTGGTCTGGCGCGGCGCCGTGCCCTATCCGGGGCCGGACTGGCTCCCCGAGATGAAAAGAATGGAGGTTTTGGTCACATGACAGATGCCGGCTCTCAGGTGGCCGCCGGGCCGCCGCGCTGGATCGTGGCTCTGGGCGGCCTCATCGTTTTGGGCTTTGTCGGCTACTTCGGTTTTCTCGGCCTGGACAGCTTCGGCCTGGCGGAGCAGCGGGGCACGGCCACCGTGGTCGGCAAGGAGTACCTGCCGGCGGGAACCACCTATCGCAGCGTCATGATCGGCGGCCAGAACCGCGTCGTGCCCCAGGCGACGGGCGAGCAGCATCTGCTCGCCCTCAAGGTCGGCGACGACGAGACCGTCTTCGCGGTCGATCGCGGCGCCTACCAACGCATCGGCGAGGGCGACCGGCTTCCGGTGGTCTACCGCCGGACGCGCCTGACCGGTGCCCTGCAAGTGGTTGAGATCGCGCGCTAGAGGAGGGAGCCGAGCGCCATGCCGAACTGGCCGGCGGTCAAGCTGATGGACATGGTGGTGGGTGTCGACGTGCACGCGGTCGCGCCTATACCAGGGGTGCCGGTGCATCCCTACGCCGGCCCGGTCTATCTCTGGACCGATCCCGCCTTTCCGAAGATGAACGTCTTCATCAACGGCATGCCGGCGATGACGGTCGGCAGCATGGGCTACTTCGCCCATGTGCCCCAGGGGGTGCCGGTGCCGCCGACGCCGACCAACACGCCCTACTGGAAGCGCTACCTGTCCAACATCGCCATGGGCGCGGTGCTGATGGGGCTGACCACCTTGGCCAACATCGCCATCGCCGGGATCGCCGCACTGATTCCCAAGCCCCCGGAGGCGGAGAGCTTCATCCAGGACGTGACCGGGATCAACACCAGCAACACGGCGACCACCTGGGAGTCGACCAAGGCCGCCTTTTCCTCCTTCACCCAGTGGATGACCTGGGCCAAGCTCTTGATGCCGCCGCTGCCCTACATCGGCGCCCAGGGCTCCTGCGCCGTCGGCAGCCCCAACGTCACGGTCAACGGCGGCCCGCTGGCCTTCGTGGCGCCTTTGGTGGCGACCTCCTGCAGCGACATCCCGGTGGTGCCAAACGCCATGACCCTGGGCTTCAGCAACGTCCTGGTCGGCGTAAGCTTCGCCGACCTCGCCCGCGCCATCGCCGTCAGCACGGCCCAGGCCGGCGTCTCGGCGGGGGTCCAACGAGGCGTTTCTGCTTTCCAGAATCGTGGCTCGGGGAGGCAGAGCTGTGGATGCGGACGTTGACTTGGTCAACGGATTTGTATCCTGAGGGCTGGAGCGCCTGGAAATCAAGGGAGGTGACTTGAGTGCGACAGGGAGCAAGGACAGTTGGTCATCCGGTTGACGTTGCCACTGGAACTGTATTTACGACCTATCTGGATTGCTTTGTGCAAGGTCGCATCCCTGTTCTGTGGAAGAGGTGTTACAGCACAGCGGCGCTTGCCGACGGTATCAGCGCCTTTGGTCGAGGGTGGCTGACACCCTACTATGCCGGCCTGGAGCAGACCGAAGACGAAGTCCTTTTCCGCGCTCCGGATGGAACCGAAATTAGGTTCCAGAATCACGATCAGGCGCCTCACGAAGACACGCATTTAATAAACCTGGCCGCTTTCGCCGAGATCCGAAGGGATCGCCACGGCGAAATCTGCGTCATGACTTGGGGCACTGAAAAGGACGAGGTAAGCAGATTTTACTTCAAGCCGTCTTCGTTAAGGGAAGTGACCCGGCCGCACAGCATCAGTGATAACCACGGAAATTTTCTTGAGCTAAAATATGACAAATTCGATCGTTTGATTGGTATCTTTCAGCGTCGTGAGCAGCGACAAGTGTCGCTGCGCTACAACGAAAATGATCTGATTGCGGAGGCGTTCCTAGAGCTCTCATCCGGCCGTACCCGGAAGATCTCTGCCTATGGATATCAAGGTCAAGACCTGATATGGGCCGATAACGCTGCGGGAGAACGCGTCAATTACTCTTACAATGATAAGGGCCTTCTCGAGACAGAATTGTTCCAGAGTGGCTGCGGGATAAAGTTCCAATACGATGATGAGGATCGCTGCGTTTACACGTGTAGTACCGAAGGAAGGCTGGGAGAACGACGGCTTCGTTACTTTCCGCTAGGCATGACAATCGTCTCCGATAGCCATGATAAGGAATGGATCTATCGTTACAACACAGAAGGGCAGGTCACGAGCATAGTATCGCCACTAGGTCATACAAGCTCTACAGTCTTCGATGAATTTGGGAGGATTATTGAATCCGCCGATGAGAATGATGCCAGGTGGCAGATTGCCTACGATTCAAATGGCAATGTTGGCTCTCTAACAGATCCCCTGGGAAACTCGACGACGTTCGTTTGGGACCTGGAGCGACAGCTAACAGAGTATGAGGATTCAAACGGCGCCAAGACAAGCATGGGCTATAATGCAGCGGGAAAGCTGATCTGGGTAAAGGATGCTCTCGAAAATACAGAGTACTTCGACTACGATTCGCGTGGTGATCTTGTTCGGCGGCGTTTCGCTGATGGCCGTACAGCTGAAGTTGAAGTTGACTCTTTCGGGAACCCTAAATCTATCTTGTTCGAGGGCGGTTCGGTAGATTTTCTGCACGATGATGAAGGTTATCTGATTCAGGAAACGAATCATGACGGCAGAGTAACACGTTATCAATATGATGCACTGGGAAATTTCAGCTCCATAGAATTGTCGAGTGGCGATGTTTACACCTTTAATTTCACTGGGGATGGCAGACTACACAGAGAGACCGGCCCAAATAGTCTTAAACGAGAGTATCAGTATACCGCCTGCGGTAACCTCGCAAAGCGATCAGATTCTGAAGGCCGTACATTTAGTTATATTTGGGGAACAGAACCCTGCCAGCTTCTCACGATCGTAAACCCCAAGGGGGAAGAACACAACTTTTATTATGATGATGCTGGGCGTTTGTGCGGCGAGAGAGACTTCTCAGGTAAAGAGACTAGGTACGAGTTGGATCCGGGTGGACACGTTGTCGCGGTGATGGAGGGGGCAGGGGGGGCAACCTTTATTGAACGGAACGCGCTTGGTAGGGTCGTCGCCGTTTCCGATAAAGATGGTCAGTGTTTGTATGAATATGACGGTGTCGGAAACATCATTCAAGCGGAGAACCGCTTCTGCTCAATATCTACCACTTATGATGCCCTCGGCAGGGTCATATCTGAGCGCCGCGGAGATAACGTCATTTCCACGACTTATGACGGTTTGTATCGAAAGGAGCGGCGTACGTCCTGGGGCGGCGTCACGCGATATGATTATGACCGCGGAGTATTGCGCGCCGTGGCCCATGGGGAGGTCGCTCAAATTGATTTCGAACGCATTGCTTTTGGACGCATCAGTGGGATCCGCCGATCAAACCGGGTTGAAGAAGTCTTTCAAGTCGACGAGAAGGAGAACTGCGTAGCTCGAACCGGCTACTCCGGCGGCTCGGTTTTCCAAGAGACGACGACTTACTTTCGTGCAGCCGGGCTCGTTGATCGGATCGAGATGTCGCACGGTCAGGTCAAGACCTTTCAATACGATTCCATCGGCCGGTTGAGGGTCGCCGCTGACTCTCAGCACGGAAGGGAATCATTTGATTTCGACTTGGCTGACAACCTTACAAAACGCTCTAGAAACGGTTCGGACCTGGAGCTCGGCTATGGTGAGGGCAACCGCCTTGTTTCGGCTTTAGGAAGGGGTGCTTCTGGAAAGAAGTATAGTTTTGATTCGGAAGGACGCCTTGATCGGGTCGAGGGCGAGGCGGGCTGGCGTACACATGACTTTGATCAGAGCGGCCTATTGGTGTCTACCGAGGCGTCACGAGGTGAGGCCGTTCAATATCGCTATGATCCATTCGGCAGGCGGATAGAGAAAAGATGCGGCGGTCAGGTGACAGAATATCTGTGGGATCAGTATACCCTGGCCGCCGAGAGGACGATCGACGTCGATGGGAGAGAATCAAAGCAGATCTCTTATGTTTTTGAGCCGGATCAGTTCACGCCTCTTTTAAGGGTTATAGAGGGCCGCCCCGAATTTTTCCATACGGACCATCTCGGGACACCCTTGTCGCTCACTGACGAGGCCGGCCGGGAGGTGTGGCGAGCCAGCTATGATGCCTTTGGAGCCGCCAAGATCGAGCGGTGCGATACCGCTCCGAACAACATTCGATTTGCCGGTCAGTACTTCGATGTAGAGACTGGATACCACTACAATTATTTTCGCTATTACGATCCCGAGACGGCACGATACATCAGTCCTGATCCAATTGGCTTATATGGAGGTGCCAATACCTACATCTATTCACTAGCGCCAACAATGTTCACAGATCCGCTTGGCCTGACGACAGGAGACCGGGCGGATCTTGAGAGCAGAGCACTCGCCGCAAGAGGTGCGCCGGTTCAGTCTGACGGTCAGACCCCGAACGTAGGTGCCGCGTGTGTAAGCGACCAAGCGCCTGGCAGTGTGGGGACTGGTGCCAATAGCAGGAATCCGTCGGAACGGGGTCGATGGCCGCCCGTTGGCCATAGCTCCATGCAAGGAGCGTTCGACCCGCGTACCCAAGACCCGGCAGCGAGGAACATGAGGATCTCCTGGAAACATGCTGAGGTCCGAGCGCTCGCCCGCATGGCTCGGGCTGCGGGCGGCATGCAGAATGTGCGGGGGAGCAATGTAACAATGGTCTCGACTGGGAGGCCATGCCCATACTGTCAATGTGCGCTGCAAACTATTTCCAATCGTACCCAAATGACGATCACAGTTCATCACCCCGATGATGATTCGCCGATGACATTCCGGCCAGGTCAGGAGTGCGAGATGTGTGGAGGTTAGAATGATCGCTCGCTCACTTGGACATCTTCCAATCAGCCACGATATCAATAAGATTATCTTAAATCCAGCTGAAGATCTTTGCTATGTACTCGATCAAATAGGAGTGGTGAGCTGTGTAGATTTAAATGGTTTTTCCGTCAGGCAAAGCGTTGAGACGAACCTACAGGTTTCATCATTGGACCTAACAAACAATGGGGAGCGATTGGCGGTTTGCGGTGTTTTGCCTCCGGAAGCCTTTCCGAGCGATCTAGAGCGTTTCGACGATTCTTACGCCCTCTTTATTCTGCTATTTGATTCGAAACTTGATCAGCTCCAGCAGCATGCATTTGGCCCGTCTTACGCACCGTTTAGTGACATTGTATTTACGGTCGATCTAAAATATCTATTATTGGCAGACGACAAATTGAGGAGTGTAGAGGCTGCGACGCTCGTGGAGAAAGATCTAGTAGACGAGGATTGCTACGTTGCTCGCCACGGCATTCAGTTTAATGACAGCACGGCTGAGATATTCGTCGTCTGGTGCAGCCAGGGCGGGTCGTGGCTTGAATTCTATGAGCTTTCCGATAGCGGCAGTATTAGCAAATCTAGCTTTAGGCCTCTAAGTTTTGGAAATGAGACGGTCGGCGGGATCGCGCGCTCGCCCGGTCGGTCATGCGTTGCTGTCATGATCCGGTACGACGAGGCTTTTGTAAGGGCCAAAATTGACCAGCTCGACCAGGACGAATACGGACGGCTGGATGTCGTTTCCTGCATTGACAAGGAAGTTGTTGTCAGTGTGCCGCTGAAACATGAGAGATTTCGAAGGATACTCTCCGGGCAAGGGGGCGATCGCAAGGAGCTTGTGCAATTCCCAAGCAACCCGGTGTTTCTGCGCGAAGATGAGATCGTTGTTTCCGATCCTGACGGTAAACTTCTCCTTGTTCGACTTGACGGGTCGCCGGCGGAAGAAATTTTCCAATGCGTCTCACCTGTGTCGACGCTGGCGTTTTCATCAAAGGGGCTGCTCTGTGCTGGTCTTCGATCTGGTGGCGTTGAGTTTATTGAGATTGTTCGATAGTCTGCCTTCGAAATTTCTCTGCAAACGTTTAGGCACTCAGCCCTTGGATGCGCCGCTGGTTCGGGTAAGCCCCAACCTTCGAGGTGAGTATCTCGACGAGTGCTGGAGTCCACTGACGCGAAGTGGGTTAGGTGCCGGGCATTGTCTAGAGTCTCTTACGGTGCTCGTGGCTGGGATGGCCAGGCGGTTTCTTGTGTCTTGGGCAGCCCGTTGTTCATGAAGTGCTTCGTCGTCGACAAGGGAGCGGCAACTTTGTCGCAGTCAGACCGAAGGGAAAATCGAAGCAACAAGGGAGTCGGCTTAGGCGCCACAGCCATTTGGAGTAGATTCAGCGTCGATGAACGAGCCATTCGAACACACGACCGCGACCATCCACCGCCGGAAGGTCCAGTACCGCGTGCTCGTGGTCGTCGTGGCCTTGGGCGTCCTCGGCGCGCTGGCGGCGGCGGGTGTCATGGGCTCGGCGCGGCCCTTGGCCGGCTTGCTGCTGTTGGTGCCGGCCTGGACCGGGTTTCTGGTCCTCGACGGGCTCGCGGTCGGGCGCTGGCGGACGGAGCTCCTGGCGGCCTGGGTCGAGGGAGGGCTCGAGCTCCGTGCCTTCGCCCAGGCCCTGGGGGAGGTCCGGGTCCTGCCGCAGTCGACCTTGCGGGGCATGTTCGTCGGCCTCCCAGTTCCCGCATCGCCGCAGGACGAGGCGCGGATCCCGCCGCGGGGCCGGTCGGCGCTGGCTCGATTGTCGGACGCGCTGCGGGCGGCGGAGGCGGGGCGCAGCCTGATCCCCGGCCTTGCCGCCAGCTGCGTGGCGCTCTCGGTCGTGGCCGCGGTTTGGGGCCTGTCGTGGCTGCCGCTCGCCGGTGCCGGACTGGCGGTCCCGCTGCTCGTCCTCCACCCCTTCTGGGACCGCGTCGTGCGGCGACGCTATCGGCGCGGCCTGCGGGCCGCCATGGAAGGGCTGGATGACGAGGGCGCGCGTACTGCGGTAATCGCCATCGCCGAGAGTCTCGACTGGTCGCGGGCCCCGGCCCGGCTTCGCGACGCACTGCTGGCCGAACTCGCCCGGCCCGGACAGGAGCGCCGGAGCCGCGGGGCGGTGGCGGGATCGACCGTGGCCGGCCGGACCTGAGCCCCGGCCTGGCGCCCCTGCGAGCCGGGTCACTCCGCGGCCGGCAGCAGGGCGGCGGCGTGCTCCCTGGCCTGGGCCAGGAGCTCGTCCTTCAAGGGGGTCTTCATCTCGACGATGTCCTTGAGGCGGACCACCTCCTCGAAGACGGGGCTGCCGGAGACCTCGGAGATCTGGATCATCAGATCGTCCGGCGCGCGCTGGGTGCCGACCGGGGCGCTGAGCAGGGTCAGCGGCAGCTCGCCCAGGCCGGGCAGGGTGCCGGTGCTGACCGCGAAGCCGAGGTCGCCCAGCAGGCGGCCGAGATCGGGCTGGCGCCGCATCGCCACCGTCATCAGCAGGATGTGGATCAGGGCCTCCTTGAGGTCGCGCTCGTGGACCTGGTCGCCCTGGGCCAGCAGCCCGGCGAGGCGCGCGGGGGTGAAGCCGGCATAGGTCAGCACCCAGCGCAGCGGCGAGACCGCGGTCAGGTTCTTGGTCTTTCCCGCGGCGCCGGCCTCGTAGGGGTACTCGACGCGGACGAAGGCCGGCCGCCCGGTCGCGAAGGTGATCGGCGGCTCCAGCGAGCGCGGCAGGTTGTAGAGCTTGCTGCGGGCCAGCTTCAGATAGCTCGCCTCCAGCTCCTCGAAGGCCTGCTTCGCGCCCTTGACCGTGGTGCCGGCGCCGGGGCGCACGTGGTCGCCGAAGACCCGCTGCGGCTGGAACAGCGGCTGCAGGGTCGCAAGGTAGCCGCCAAGCCGCGCCTGCAGGGTCTCTGCGACGGCCGTGGTCAGCTTGCGCAGGAGCAGAAGCCGCTCCATGTCGATTCGATCGTCCATCGAGTCCCCTTCCTCCAGGCCGCGCCATCGCGTCCCGCCCGGCCCGATCATGACAGGTGAGCAAGGCGGTGTTTCCTACGCCTAACTCCACCTCTTCGATATTGATCTGGAAGACCGCAGGCAAGACTTCGCGATTATTTTAGGCCGGAAAGCAAGGCGCCACCAAGCGGTAAAACAAAGGCTTGGCCTTGCTTCCGGCGGCAGCTTCGCCGGGAGAAAACCTGCGGCGGGGGTCAATGCCGGATTGCAACGAAATTCTAAACAGGCTCTTATTGCAGGGTGCCCTGCGGGCGCGAATCGATGGAGCCCTCGGACCGGAACGGGAGGAATCCGTCCTGCACAGCGACCTGCAAGACCCTTCGGGCCCGGTGGAGAGCTTCCTTTGGCGCGCCGCCGGAATCAGCCACGTGGGCACGCGCCGCCGGGTCAACGAGGACGCCCATCTCCAACTCGTCGATCGCAGCCTCTTCGTCGTCGCCGACGGCATGGGCGGGCACGAGGCTGGCGATGTCGCCAGCCGGCTGGTCGTCGACCGCCTGCGCGACCTGCCGCCGGTCGAGGACATGAACACCACGCTCCGGCTTATCCTGGAACGGCTGCAATCGGCCAACGCCGAGCTCAGGGCCTATGCCCAGCAGCACAGCCGCTCGGGCGTGGTCGGCACCACCGTGGCGGCCTTGATCGGCTTCGAGGGCCGCTGCGCCTGCCTCTGGGCCGGCGACAGCCGCGTCTACCTGCTGCGGGGCGGCGCCTTCAAGCAGATCACCCGGGACCATTCCCAGGTCGAGGAGCTGATCAGCCTGGGCTTGGTCGAGCGCGCCGACGCGGAGACCCATCCGGCCGGAAACGTCATCACCCGCGCCGTCGGCGCCGACGAGGAGCTGGCCGTGGACGTCGTCACTCGGCGGGTCCTGGACCGCGACACCTACCTGATCTGCAGCGACGGCTTGAACAAGGCCGTGCCGGAAGCCGAGATCGCCGAGGTCCTGAGCGCGGCGAGCTATGAGGAGGCGGCCGAGGAGCTGATCCGGCGTGCCCTGAACCACGGCGCCAGCGACAACGTCACGGTCGTCGTCGCCAGGGCCGAGAAGCGGGGTCCGGGGCCGGCGACCTGAGCGGCAGCCCGGCCGCGCGGCGATATCACGCGCGAGTCAGGTCACGGCAGCGAGGCTTCGGCAGGGGCCGCGCTGGTCAGGAATTCGATGAAGGCCGAGGGCGCCGGCAGGCCCTCGAAAAGCCTTAGGCAGGGCGGGATCCTGTCGGAGCCGTCGCTCCACCAGATGCTGTAGGCGCCGAGGCGCGACCGGGCCGTGGCATCCAGGAGGGCCGGATAGACCTCTGTGCCCAGGCGTTCCAGGTCCGCCGCGTCCATCGTCCAGGCCAAGCCCTTCGCACACACCGGCCAGGGCCTGACCCCCAGGCCGCCGGTCACTGCTCCCTTCGCTTGCGAGGCGATCTCCGCCGCGATCTCGTCCAGCCTGCTGTCGAAGCTCTCGAGCGTGAAGTCCTTCTCGAGGCAGGACAGGGTCGCTTCCTGCGCCTCGGCCAGCCAGCCGGCGTCGGCGACATGGAAGGGCGAAGCGCCGCTGCGAAAGATGCCCGCGATGGTCATGGGGAAGTAGCGGCCCACGGCGTCGACGCTCGGCATCAGAACCCCGGCGACGACCGCGTCGCCGCAGAGGCCGGCCGCCAGGGCGAAGCGCCAGACCGGGCTGGTCAGGTAGATCTCGAGCCAGGACTCCGAGAGTTCCTGCTTGCTGAAGGCGACGGCCGATTGCAGCCAGTCGTCCCAGGGATCCAGGAAATCCTTCGGCAGGGCGCGCCGGACGAAGTCCCCGTGGGTCGGCACCTTCCCGAAGTAGCCCAGGACCGCGTCCGGGCCCGCTCCGGCTAGAGTCTCTCCCGGCATCTGAATTCCTCAAGCAAGCCGCGGCGGAAGGGGTTGTTCACGCTGCCGGCCTGCAGCTGGAAGGCGGCTTCGAAGCCTTCGATATCGAAGGACAGATTGAAGGTGTCGGCCGAGGACCGCGGCGCGAGCCTGCCGCGGTCGAGAAGCCGGAACAGCGCCCAGGGCCCCTCCGCGCTGTAGCTTGCGGGGGCGGCCTCGATCAAGGGCGTGAAGACGATCCGGGCCACCGTGGACCCGCTCGGCGGCGGCCAGGTCATCGTCGCCTGGCGCGGCGGGCCATGGCGATAGGTCAGCCTTTGGTCGCCGAGTTCCAGCACGACCTGGCCCACGGCCTCGTCGAGCTTGACGGGCTTGATCAGGAAGGTGATCGAGGGGCGGTCGCTGCCGCCCGGGAAGAAGGCTTCCTTGATGGTATCCGCGGCCTCCAGCTGGCGCAGGGCCGCAGGCGAGATCTCGAGGCGGGCATCGCCGGCCGCTCTGGGCCGCCAGGGACGCACCGACTTGTCGACGAAGGGCGCCAGGTACTGCTTGAAGAAGCTGTCCGTGCGGCCGCCGGGCCCGAAGAAGCGCGCGAAGTCGTCCAGGTTCACGTCGGTCCGACTGCCCTTGGCGAGGGGGTAGCGATCGCCCAGGGCCTCCTGGCAATGGCGAACGATCTGCTCCCGCCAGGCCCGGTCGAGCTGGTTGCGCACCGAGCCGGCGGCGACCGCGACGCTCTGCAGGGCCAGGCTGCGCAGCCAGCGGTCGACGGGAGCGGGTTGGCGGCCCGCTTCGTTCCTCACCCGCTGCACGATTTCCGAGCCGCTGCCGGACAGCAATCCCTTGGAGGCCTCGGCTCGGTTGGCCGAGGAATCGATCGTGTTGAGCTGGAAATGGAGATCGGCGATCAATCCCAGGACCCGATCGACGGGGCGCGGCTGCCCTTCCTCGGCTTCGACCAGCGCATTCAGCCTCGCGAAGCGCTGCGTGACCCGATTGGCCGGGTCCCCGATCTCCAGCGCTTGCGCTTCCGGTGCCGTATCGCCCAGGAGGCCTTCCAGTTGCTCGCGCATTTCCTGGAGCCGGCCCGAAATCTTGCCGGTATCGACCGGAAGCTGGCCGGCAATCGACAGATCCGTCTCCCGCCGGATTGCCGTGAGCAGGGTCACGATCGGCGAGGTGGGACCCGACAGCGTCCTCGAAACCTCGATGGCCTGCCCGAAGCCGCCGATCCGCGCCAGCTCGATGCGGTCCAGGTAATCCGCCCAGCGGCGGACGTACTCCTCGAAGTAGAAGGCCGTGATTTCGGTGGTGAGGACCGCGAGCCCGGCCTCGTCAAGCAAGGCGGTCTCCCCGGAACCGATGACCCAGCGCTCCGAGGCCGCGGTGCTCGCGAGCTCCGGGCCCTTCACCCGGAACACCTGCTTGTAGCCCTCGGCCGTGAAGAGGCCCGGAATGCCGTCGGTCGGCCCGCCTTCCGACGCGACCGCGAAGACCTTGGCATCCGGCCCGGCCTTGTCGGCCAGCCGCCAGGTCTCGAGCTTGCGTGCCGCGGCGGAGTTCTTGACCTGGGCATAGACCCGTTCGGCCAGTGGTCGCCGGGCCAGGATCGTGCGGGCCTGGGTCACCAAGGCGGCATTGACGGGCGGCGGCCGGAGCTCGTTTTCCAGCAGCGCCGAAAGGTGGCCCGACAGCGCGTCTCGGAACGGCAGACCGGTCTCGCCGGGCAGGCGGGCAGCCCAATCCACCGAAAACCATAGGGCGACGAACTCGGGATCCAGCTGCTTGGGATCCGCGAGCATCAGGTAGGTCTTCAAGGCGGTGTAGAGCAGGTCGTAGTTGTCGGGGCTGTCGGCGATCTGCAGCTCGAGGCGCCGCATCAGCCGGGTCAGCAGCAGCGCGTTCAGGCCGCGCCGGTAGGCCGCATTCGCCGCATCGCCCAGCTTGTCACCCTGATACAGGCCGAAGGTCATGGCCAGCGGAGGACTCTCCCCTCTCTGGTCGTAGCCGTTCGGAAGGGACCGCAGGGCGTCGAGCTGCGGCAGGACGTCCCAGGCCTCGTCGCCCGGGGCCGAGTCGGCCGCCAGGCGCTGGTAATCTGTGACCTGCTCGGCGGCGTCCGCGATATGGGCTTCGTTGCTAAGATAGCTGGTCGTCCAGATCCCGAGCAGGCCGGCAAGGGCCAGGACCCCGCCGGCATAGGCGGAGCGGTGCACCCAAGATCCGTAGCGGGCCATGAAGCCCGTGCGACCGACCAGCTCGGATTCCCGGAACACGACATCCTGAAGCAGCCGGGTCAGAAAGTAGCTCCGGCCCTGCCCGCTTCGGGCCGGCATTTCCTCGCGCCTGAGGCCGAAGAGGCCGGACATCGCGCTGACCGCGCGGTCGATCGGCGTCCCCTCCTGCGTACCGCTGGTGAAGTAGACGCCCCGCAGCAGGCCCGGCTGGTCGTAGCGGCTGGGCTGAAAGGCCTCGTTCAGGAATTCCTGAAGCGAGGCCTTGATCGAGGCCATCTGTTGCGGGAACCCGAGGATCAGGCCGCGCCGCTGGAGGTCCCGCTCCTCGCCGAGGCGGTCGAAGATCCGTTCGTCGAGACGTTCGATCAGGCGATCGAACTCCTGGGGAAATGTATCGAGGGGCCGGCCCCGCTCGGCGTTCCGCGCCAGCGGAAAGGTCGTGCCCCAGACCTGTCCGCGGCCCTCGCGGCCCAGGTCGTCGAAGAACTCGATGAAGCCGGCGACTAGGTCGCATTTGGTGAAAATGACGTAGACCGGGACGCTGACCTTGAGATCCTCGGTCAGCTCCTGAAGCCGCTTTCTGACGGCCAGCGCATGGTGCCGAATCGTGTCGCGGTCGCCTCTGGTCAGGTCGTCGACGCCGACCGCCACCAGGACGCCGTTGACCGGACAGCGGCGCCGGTACTTCTTCAGCAGCGCCAGGAAGTTCCGCCAGGCCGAGCTGTCCACCATCTGGTCGCTGTCCTGGGTGGTGTAGCGCCCGGCCGTATCCAGGAGCACGGCATCCTCGGTGAACCACCAGTCGCAGTTTCGGGTTCCGCCGACGCCGCGGATCGCCGCGTCGCCGAAGGCCTGCATCAGCGGAAAGCGCAGGCCGGAGTTCTTCAGCGCCGTGGTCTTGCCGGCCCCAGGCGGGCCGATGATGACGTACCAGGGCAGCTGGTAGAGCAGGCGCCGGGTGCCGCGCCCACCGAGCTTGGTGTCCTTGAGGGTCTTCAGGGCCTCCCGGAAACGCTGCCGCAGGACCTCGTATTCCTCTCTGGAGGCCGCCATCTCGGGGGAGATCTCGGGCTCGCCCGTGCCCAGCAACGCCTCGCCGATCTGGCTGTCCATGCGCCGGCTTCGAAAGAAGCTCCAGACACGGCTTCCGATCCAGGCGAAGGCGATCAGGCAGATCGTCACCAGGCGCGTGTCTTCGGCGGCGAAAGGCTCCCAGCCAGCGATGGCGACCAGCGGCGCGACGAACCAGATGAGGAGGGCCAGCAGGATGATCCCGTAGAGGGAGATCGCGGTCCGGCTCACCAGCCACCCGAAGCAGGCCTTCAGGAACCTCATTGCCCGGCCCTTTGCGCCCGCGGCCGGCGGCACGCCGATCCCAGCCGGTCCTCGTGCCGGTCATGGACCACGGACCACGGCCGGATCGCCCGTCCTGCCTCGGTCATGAACACCTGTCGTCCTATGCCTCTCATCAAAGGGACCTCTGCGATCTCGGACAGGCTCCTAGCTGATCGGAACCCTGATCTCGATGCGTCGGTTCTGCCGCCGCCCCTCCGGCGTGTCGTTGCTTGCGATGGGTTCCGTGTCCGCGCGGCCTTCCGTGACCAGCTCCATCGGTGCTCTGAGGGTCTCCGCCATCAGCCGCGCCACGGCTTCCGCCCGCGATGAGGACAGGTGCCAATTGGACGGGAACCTCACGGTGCGGATGGGCTGGCTGTCGGTATGGCCGATCACGTGGATCGGGCTGGGCGCGCCCCGGAGGACCTGGGCCAGCTTCCTGAGAACCGGTGCGTGGCTGCCGGAGACTCGCGCGCTGCCGGAGCCGAAGAGGCCCTGATTGTGGATGACGATCTTGATCCGCGCCCCTTCGTCGATGACGTCCATGAGACCCTCCCGCCGCTCCGCGGCCATGGCTTCGTAGACCTGCTCGTAGAGGCCCGGCTCGGCCGCCGCATCGCGCTGCGGGGGATCGGGCACCAGCTGCCTGATGACGGCGGCTTGGCTTTCCGACAGCGGCGGGGCGGCACGGACCAGTCCGTTGAGTTCCACGAAGACCGCGTCGGAGGAACGGTTCAGATAGTGATTGAAGGTCAGATAGCCGATCACGGCCAGCGCGCAGACGGCAACCGGGACCACCCATAGCGGGATGTATCTGGCCGCCTTGGGGCGTCGGTCGACGATCCCCTGCCACGACGGCGAGAGCTCCCGCTCGGGCTCGCCGCGGATCTGCCGGATCGTCTCGTTGAGGTTCCGCGTGATCTCGCCGAGCTGCGCTTCGCCTCGGTCCTGGACCCCGAACTTGCCCTGGAAGCCCAGCGCCAGACACACGTAGAGGAGCTCGAGAAGGTCGAGGTTGTGGGCCGGGTTCTGCATCATCTTCGAGAGGATGTTGAAGAACTTGGCACCGCCCCTGGTCTCGTTGTGCAGGGTTCCCAGCAGGCTTTGCTTGCTCCAGATGGATCCGCTGCCCCAGGGCGTCGAGAGCACCGCCTCGTCCACCAGAGCGCAGAGCGCGTAGCGGCCGGCGTGGACCGCCTGATCGCTCGCACCGCCCTGCCGCGCCGAGGTCTCGAAGCCCTTGATCATGCGCAGCGCGGCTTCACGCAGTCCCTCCGGGTCGTCGTGATGGGGCGTCCTGCGCAGCTGCCGGGCCAGCGCGAAGGCGGTCGCGGCGCCGCTCAGCAATGGGTTCTTGCCGCTGGCCACCATGGCCTCGCCCGGGTCGAAGCGCCCTTGGAACGCCGTCGACGGCGCATCGGTCTGCTCGGTACCGCGCCGGCTCCCGCCCGGGGTTGGCAGGATGATCGTCCGTTCGAAGTCCTCTTCGCCCAGGTCAAAGTCTTCGAAGGGGTCGCGACCGGACATCGTGCCTACTGCCTGATTGCCCAGAACTGCATCTCGAGGCCCGGGAACTTGCCGCCGACGTGAACCGCGAGTCCGCCGGACCTGTCCATCTCCTTCCAGAAGGCGTTCTTCGTGTCCAGCGCGAAGTACGTGACGCCGCTGTGGAAGGGAATCTGACGCGGCGCGACCGGCAGGGCGTGCACGTCGACTCCCGGGAGAGCCCGGTTGACCAGGTCACGGATCTTCTCGACGGGCCCGATCTTGACCTGGGCGGGAAAGCGGGTCCGCAGAGCCTCTGCCGGGAGATCGGCATTGACGGCCAGAACGAACATGGCGTCCGTCAGCAGGGCAGGGTCGGGAACCACGGCAACCCTGATGCCGTACTTGCGCTCCTGCAGCGGAATGGCGATGGCGCGCCTGTCGATCACCATGCTCAGCGACTGTCTGAGCGAGGCCATCAAGGGCTCGAAGGTCTCCTTCAGCTGATCGTGGCGGTACTCCGGAAAGGCCGGCGGTCGCTTGCCCTCGCTGGTAAAGGTGGAGAGTTCGCCGGCCAGGGACAGCAGGAGCCGGTAGAGGGCTTCGGGATGCAGGTCCGGGGTCTGCCTGAGGTGGGCAACGACCGGCTGATAGCGGTTCACCGTCTGGAGCATGAGAAAGTCGGCGATTTCCGCCGCACCGCCGCGCCCGGACTCGGAGACCAGCCCGGCCAGGCTCTCGCCGCGCTGATTCAAGAGGCCTTCGATCTCGCTGATGAAGCCCGCGAGCCTCCTGTCGTTCCGGCAATCGAGGCCAGGCGGGATGAAGCCGTCATCGAACAGCGCGACCTTGTCTGCGCCGACCTGGATGATCCTGGCGATGCCGAGGGGGAGGAACCCGCTGCGCTCTTCGTTGTCCAGCTTCAACTCGAGCCGCAGGCGCGCCACCTGGAGCTGCGCCGGCGCATCCGAGCTGCCGCAGTTGTCGCGCACCTCGATCTCGTCGACACCGAAGCGCGTCACCGCCGGGGAAGCGCCGTTGAGCCCGACGTCTAGCCCCCTGGGATCCTGGATCGGCATCACAAGGTGGACCTGGAGATTCTCCATGTCCTCGCTGAGCTCGAGGGGCAGCGGCGTGTCGGCTTCGTCCGGTGCATTGAAGTAGGTGCCGTCGGGCATGATGCCCGCGCAGCGGGTGATGGCCAGCTTCCCGGTCTTCAGCAAGTCCTGGTCGATCTGCAGCTCCTTGAACCCCCAGCCGAAGGGCCTGAGCGCGCCGGAGCACCGTCGAACCAGGCTCTCCAGGTAGCGGTCCTGCTGCTGGAAGTGCTGGGGCCGCAAGAACAAACCCTCGGACCACACGACCTTGTTGGTAAGTGTCATAGATGCCGGCCTCCGGGCGCGTTCAGGTCGGGGGCGGGCCGGGCGCCGTGATGGGCGCCGCCACGATCCGCCACGTTCTGGACGCCAGGCGCTGCACGGGAAGCTCAATCATAGGCCTCGACCACGATCTCCGACCGCTTGAAGTCGACCTTAAGCTCCGTCGTCTCGCCCTCGGGGACGGCCACCGCCGCGCGCCAGAGCCCGCCTCGCTCGTAGAGACGATAGTTGCCGGTAAAGCCGACGACGCGCGTTTCGGGTTTAAGCTCCCGCTCGAACTCCAGGACCTGGCCGGGCGTGAGCAGGACTTCCTCCTTGTCCTGGAGGTCCGTGCCGAGCCGGGCGACGTCGCCCTCGATCAAATCGTCGAAGGACGCGCCCTTGAAGGCGGTATCGGACTTCAACTCGTACATCCGCACGACCAAGGGCTTGGGACGGCCGTCGGGATCCGGGTTCAAGTCCTCGGCACCGATAAGGGTGACCTCGATCCGTGTCGGGCTCGAACCGCAGCCGGCCAGGGCCAAGGCCAATGCCGCCGCCAAGGCGGCGCAGCTGCTTCGTCCGATCCAACGGGTGGCGCCCCCCCACATGAGCCTAAGCCTTCCTGCGTTCGCTGCTGCCGATGCGGGGTGGGGCCGCCCTGCCGGACTTGCCGGTCATCTGGCGGACCTGCTCCTCATAGGCCTTGCCGAATTCGCGGCCGAAGAGGTTGTCGAAGTCCTCTTCCGCCTCCCGGGCGATTTCGGCGTAGAGCTGAGTGAACTGCTCCCAGTATCGGGACTTGGCGCCGGGCATCAGCTTGCCGATCGGGCTGGTCGCATCGATCCGTTCCTCGAGCGCCTCGGGATCGAACCGCTTCAAGAGGGTTGCGATCGCACGCTCCATGCCCACGACCATCGCGATCTGGTGGGCCTTCAGGTCCTCGAAAGCCTCATCTATCGCCTGCTGCGCCGTCAGGCAGCCCGGCTGCTCCTTCTCCAGCAGCTCGATCATCGCCTTTTCGTCATTCAAGGACCATTTGAGCGGGTTGTTGCCGCTCTGCTGAATGATCGTCTGCGACATCCGGAGCTCGCCCTTGATGACGCGCCGGGCCTCCAGCAGCTTCCGAAGTCCGGCCACCACGTCGCGATAGATCTTGCCGAGGCGCTCCATGGTTTCGGCGACGTCGGCATCGCCCAGATCGGCCTGACTCAGTCCGGCGCCGGCAAGGAAAGCCTGCAAGGCGGCGAGATCGTCGGGTTGCGGCGGCGGCGTCACGGCCCGGCTCGGGCGCACGCCCTCGGGCCCGGCGGCGGGGCCGCCGGGACGCGCGGGCGATGTCGGGCCTGCGTCACCCTGGGGCGGCGCGCTCGTGGCGGGCGCGGCAGCGGCCAGCGGGGTCACGGGGGCGTCGGCAAAGGGATCCGCGCCGGCGGTGCCCGCCAATGGTTCCAAGTCGGCAAGCTTGGGTGCCGCTGGCGCAGAAGGCGCCAAGTTCTCGTCCCAGTCCTCCGGGATCTGTTCGTCCGGCACGGCTTGAAAGGGGTCGAGCGAATCCTGCTCACAGCCGATCTGGTTGATGTCGGAGAAGTCTTTCGCGGCCTGAGTCAGATCGTCGCCGCTTTCTGCGGCCGGCTCGTCGATCAGCCAGTCCTCGGCTTCCAAGGCTCCCTCCTCGGACAGAACGGCGAAGGGGTCGTCGTCGGAATCCGGGATGTCGGTCAGACCACCGGTCGGGCCGGCGGTGGTTCTCGCCTCGCTGCCGCCGACCACCTGGATCGAGAGCCGATAGTGGCCGACCGAGACCTCGTCGCCATCCGTGAGAATCACCGAATTGCCCCGGCCGACCTTGTCCGTGGCGGCATTCAGGAACACTCCGTTGGTGCTGGTGTCGGTCAGCCGGTAGCGGTCGCCCTGCTGCTCGATCCTGCAGTGGTGCCGGGATATCGCGCCGGTCGGGTCGGGCAGAACGACGTCATTGTCGCTGCTGCGCCCGACGTCGAGGGCGCCCTCTTCGAGGGTGACCCTTTCGCCCCGAACGGCGGCTGCACCGCCCTTGGTCTTCACCTCGACTATCAGCAAGTCGCTATCCTCGACCGCCCGGCAACTCGTCCAGGCTCTTGACCAACAAACTATAGCGTAACTGGTAACCTCTTGCATCCAAATGCTCAATCAGGCGAAATCCGGGCCCGGCCTGTGATGGACAAGTCTAGGCTGTGAAGCTGCCGCCGTTCTTCATCGAGGGACTAGGGCCGTCGGATCGCCATCGCCCCTGCCAAGCCGATGTCGTGGCCGGCCCCTTGGCGCGAATTCGGCCCTTGGGGCGAGGGGTCGTTCACGCCCCATTTCTGCCCCAAAAAAGACGCAACTATGAACCCTTGGTTATACGCCCTCGCAAAAGCCCGGCTCCTTGCGGGTTTCCAGGGCAACAGGGGGCCTGACGGCTTGCCGGGCCCGACGTCCCGGTTCCAAGGCACAGCCGGCCCCGACCTTGCGCCGAACCGGCCTCGACCGTCCTGCTAGCCTTTGGAAACTGTTATGATAAAATCAACCCAACTGGTCTCGCAGAACCAGCTTGGCTCTGCACCTGGGGTGGATCAGGCAACTGACGTTTGGCAAGGTCGCCGACATAGGGTCACGTAGGCCTAAGACGTCGGGCGAGGGCGAGAGTCGAGAGCGATATGCGTCTTAGGTTAGCTGTCTTACTTGTTTCCGGCATTGTGGTTCTGAGCGCTTGCGACACGCTGTTGCAGCAGGGAACACCAGAAGAAGAGGTGGCTCAGCCCGCGCTGGAGCCGGCGCCGGCCGTGCCCCTTTTCACGCCCGAGCCCGGCCTCACGCCGCGCGAAAGGATGAAGAAAGCGCTCGGATTGCTCCAGGTGGGGGCCTCCGAGCACGCCAGGGTCGAGCTGAACGCTTATCTGGCCGAGGTGCCAGACAGCCGAAGGGCGCAGGACCTGCTCTCGCAGATCGACGCCGATCCCGTTGAGGTTCTGGGGAGCGAGCATTTCCTTTACTCGATACGGCGCGGTGACTCGATCTCCTCGATCTCCAAGAAGATGCTGGGAGATCCTCTGAAATTCCATATCCTGGCCCGCTACAACGATCTTGCGAACCCGAGCGAGATCACGGTGGGACAGGTCATCAAGGTGCCCGGGAAGCGACAGGTCGATCGGCCGACCGCCCAGCCCAAGACCGTGCCACTGGCGGCTAGGAAGCCGAGCCAGCCGGCCACGGCGGCCGCCGTGACGCCGCAGGCGCCCGAGCCCGAGCGTGCGACGCCCTCGCCGAGCAGCGACCAAGCCGGTACGGAGGCCGCCGCGGCCGAGGCGGCCTCGAAGGCTGCGGCCGCAGAGGCGGCCAGGAAGGCTGCGGCCGAGGAAGCGGCGGCCAGAGCGGCAGCGGCCGAGGCGGCAAAGAAGGCCGCCGCCGAAGAAGAGGCCAAGAAGGCCGCTGCGGCCGAGGCGGCCAAGAAGGCTGCCGAGGCGGAGGCGGCCGAACGGGCCGCCGCCGCGGAAGCGGAGAAGCAGGCGGCGGCTGCCGAGGCGGCCGCAGAGGAGGCCGCCGAGGCTGCGGCGACGGAAATCAGGGAGCAGACCATCAAGTTGGCGATCCTGAAGGCCGACAGCTACGCGGACAGCGAGGATTTCAGCGGCGCGATCAACCACCTGGAGGAGGGTCTGCTCGAATATCCGGATTCGGCAGAGTTGAAGGAAAAGGCGGTTGTCGCCTACGTCAGTTTCGCCGATCAGCTCGATCAGCAGGGGCAGTTGAACGAAGCAGAGTCGGCGCTGCGCCGGGCGACGGAGCTGGCGCCGGGCGATGCCGGGGCCAGCAATCGGCTGGCCCGTCTCGAGCGGCGCCGGCAGGTCGACAGCCTGATGGCGGAGGCCGCGCGGTTCCGGAACCAGAACCTGCCGATCGAAGCCTTCCAGGCCTACGGCCGGATCGTCGAGCTGGAGCCGGAGAACGAGGCCGCGCAGCAGGAACTTGCCAGCCTGAAGCCCATCGTGGCCGAGGCCTACCATCGCCAGGCGCTGATCGCCTTCCGCCAGGAGGATCTCGCCAAGGCGGTCGAGCTCTGGGATCGGGTGCTTCAGGACGTCGATCCCGAGCACAGCCAGGCGAAGCTGAACCGGGCTCAGGCGATCGATCTGATGAAACGGCTCGAAACCCTCTCCGAGACCGAATGACGGGGCGCCGCTAGAGCACGATGACATGAGGTCGAGTCGACCTCACGTCTGAATCGTGCTCTAAACTGTTGAAGTGGAGCGGGATTCAGATTTGAAGTCCAGAAGACTTCGAATCATCCCGCTCTAGGGATCGCCCGAGTTCACCCGCCACGTCTACCATCCGGGAAGGCTGCGGCCTCGCGCCACGGGTTGGCGTGAGCGCGACGTGCCCCCACTGGGCTCACTCGCTAACCGCTTGCAGCTTCTTCTTGATTCTGCGGGCCCGCTCCAGGAAGAGCTGGGCTCTCTCGTGATCGGGCTCATAGGTCAAGGCCTCTTCCCAATAGGCGATGGCCTGATCGAGGTCCACGCTGAAGACGCGCTGGCCCTTCTTGAAGCGGTCCTGCGCCAGCGAGCGCCTCGTCTGCAGGAGCAGGGAGTCGACCGCGGCGTTGTCGCTGAGACCGGAGAGCAAGGCGTAGTCGCTCGAAGACTGCAGGTGCGGCAGCGCCTCCCGAAGCTTCCCACGATCGTAGAGGTCGATGCCGACCCGGCCATGAGACACCGCCAGCAGCTCGAAAGCCTGGCGGTCGCTTGGGTAGGCCTTGAGATGTGATTCCAAGGTCTTGATCGAATCCCGGTAGGCCGCCTTTTCGATCAGGGCCTCGGACCGCGACAAGGACGCCGCCTGCTTCTCGTCCTTTTCCTCCGGAGGCGGCGCCAGCGGTTGCGCGATCGCGGTCAGGGCCTCGGCCTTCGGCGCCGCCTTGCCGCTGCCATCGCCACCGGGCGCGGCGACGGGTTTGGGGGCGTCCTCGGCCACCTTCCGGGCTGCCCGATCCGCACGCGGAGACGTTCGCGGCAGCGGGGGCTCTGACGCCGCCGTGTCCGGCGCGGGCGTCGAGGCCCTGCGGCTGTCGAGCTTGCTGCCCGATCCGAGGAGCCGACGGCGGGTCTGTCGGATCTTCTCGGCTTCCAGGGCCCGCAGCCCCTCCTGTGCTTCGTCGTGCTCGGGGTCGAGGCTCAGGACGACCAGGAAGCGGCGTTGCGCCTCCTTCAACTTGCCCCGTTCCAGCGCCCTGGATCCAAGCCGGAATTCCGCCTCGGCCTTCTTTCGGATCTTCGCCTCGAGCGCGCGGCTCGCGGCGTCGGCATCTCCGGAATCGGCGCCGAAGGATTGGACGATTCGCCACTGCAGCAGCGCTGCGTGGAGGTCGCCCTGCTTTGCGAGGTTCTGCGCCAACTGCTTGCGGTCCTGCAGGGCGCCTTCGTCCAGCCCCTCGGTCCCGGACCTCGATGCCAGGCCGCAGGCCCCGAGCAGCAGCAGGGCACCGAGGAGGGCCACGCCGTGCAGAGGCGCCTTGGTGGTCATCTAAGAGCGACTCGCTTGAAGACCTCCAAACGCTTCGCGAAGGTCTTCACGTTGTTGCTGCAGTAGATCTGTGTGCGCCGAAGCATGAAGGGGTTGGCGAAAGACGGATTGCCGCCGCGGGTCACGGTGACTCCCATCTTGAAGCCTTCCGACTTGACCAAGTCGACAACCAAGTCGTTCTCCGCACCATAGGGATAGGAGAAGGTGTGCATCGGAAGGCCGAGACGGCGGAGGACCTTCGTCGAGTAGCGGATCTCCCTCAGGACCCGCTTCTCGTAGGCGGACTGGCCTTCCCCCTCCAGCTTTTTCGTCAGGTCGGCATGGGTCTTCGAGTGGGGCTGGATGTCGATCAGGCCGGAAGCCACCATCTTCCTCATATGATCCCAGGTCAGCCCGGCCGGCGCGCCGATGAAGTCGGCGTAGATGAAGACGGTGGCCTTGAAACCGAACTCGCGCAGCACCGGATAGGCGATCTCGTAGGTCGAGCGGTAGCCGTCGTCGATGGTGATGATGACGGACTTTTTGGGAAGGCTCCGATCGCCGGCCATGAAAGCCGCCAAGTCGGCGAAGCTGATGACCTCGAAGCCCCGGTCCCGAAGGTAGGCCATCTGAGCCCTGAAGGCCGCCTTCGACACCGAGAGCTTGCCGCAGTTCCTGTCGGAGGACGCGAAGCGGTGGTAGGTCAGGATCGGAACTGTCTGGTAGCCGTCGCCGAAGACCGCGGAGCGATTGAAGGGCCGGCGCGGGATGACGACCTTCTGGCCGGGCTTGACCCGCTTGATGTGATTGGCCTCCGCGATCACCCAGTCCAGGGAGGGGTCGTCCAGGTACCTCTCTGCCAGGGACCGCAAAGTGTCCGACCTGCCGGCCGCAACCAGCAGAAAGTCCCGGTCTTGACTGATCACGGCCGGATCCGACACGCGGAAGGCCGCGCCGCAGCCCGACAGAAGCAGGGCCGCCAGCGGAAACACGATCAAGAGAACGAAAGCGCGCGACCGGGCAGCCGCCGGTCCGCCTCGCCTCCTGGCTTCCCGTGGTCGTCCCGGGCTTGTGGATTCCGGGGAGGCCGGCCATGGATCGATGCTTGGCTCGCCGTCGGTCCGAAAGACTTCAGGCATCTTTGGCTCCATCCTCTCTGCTGCGCGTGTCCAGGGCGATCGCCATCTTGTTGAAGGCAGCGAAGACCTCCCCCAGGTCGTCGCGCCGTTCCTCCGGTATCCGGCAGTTGAAGTTGCCCTTCGCGATCTCGGCGATCGAGGTCCTGAGCAAGCGCAGCGGTCCCGACAACAGCCGGCCAAGGACATAGGAAACCACGCCGACCGCGACCACGGTCGCGAGGCCGAGGGCGATCAGGAGCAGGCGGGTGGTATCGATCACATCGCGCAGAGCGGTCTGCGCCAGGCCCAGATGCACCTGGCCGACCTGCCGGTTCTGGAAGACGACCGGCGCCTTGAAATCCAGGATCGCGTCCTGCCCGGTCTGGCGGACCAGGGAAGCCCGCACGCCCTCATGATCGACGACCAGCTCGGCGTCCGGCCGCAAGCCGAACGCCTCTCCGATGAGCGCCTTATCGCTGGCGCCGCGCACCATCCCATCGTGATCCGTGATGATCAGGTATTCGAAGGACTGCCCCTGGACTGCGTCCTCGACGAAGATCTCGATGGCAATCCAATCCTCGCTCAGCAGGGGGATCGCGGTCTCGGAGGCGATGAACTTTGCAAAGGACGAGCCGGAGTCCATCGCGTAGCGCTTCAGCGTGTCGCTTTGCTTGGCATCGATCAGGAAGATGCTGACGGCCATGATCACGGCGATGAAGCCGGCCATCAGCGCGGTCCACTTCACCTTGATCGGGACATAGCGCTGTCGTTCCCGGTCCTTGGCGTGTTCGCTCAGGATCTGAGCCTCGTGCCGCAGGGCGAGGAGCAGCTCTTCGCCAGACTGGAGGCGCTGGTCGGGCGCCTTGGCGAGCAGTTTGTTGATGATCTGACGCAGGCCCGGAGGCAGATCCGGTCTCAACGACGTGAGCTGCGGCGGATCCTCCTCGGTGATCTTGTAGAGCAGGCTCGCGATGCTGTCGCCCTCGAAGGGCTTCTGGCCGGTGGTCAGCTGATAGAGGACGACGCCGACCGAGAAGAGGTCGGACCTCTCGTCGACCGATTGGCCCTTGACCTGCTCCGGCGACATGTACTGGGGGGTCCCCAGGACGGTGCCCATGACCGTCTGTTCATCGCTGCTCGGGTCATCGACCCGGGCGATCCCGAAGTCGGTGATCTTGATCGTGGTGCCGTCGGCCAGCAGCATGATGTTGCTGGGCTTGATGTCGCGATGGATCACCCCGTGCCGGTGCGCATAGCTCAGGGCCTCGGCCAGCTGCATGCCGAGGGAAAGGATCTGTTCCAGGGGCAGCGGCTTGCCGGCCTCCATGACCTCGGCGAGGGACCGGCCTTCCAGCAGCTCCATGACGATGTAGGGGCGGTCCTCGATCTGCCCGGCGTCGTAGACGGTGACGATGTTGCGGTGCGAAAAGTTTCCGGCGGCGCGGGCTTCACGAAGAAATCGCCGGACGTACTCCTTGTTGGCGCACCATTCCTCCCTCAGGACCTTCAGGGCCAGGGAACGGTCTATCTCGGGATCGTAGGCCTTGAAGACCTGGGCCATCGACCCCTCTCCGAGGCGGTCCACGACCTCGTACCTGCCGACTTGCTTCACCGCAAAGGCCTCCGTTCCCCGGTGCCGGCAAGAGCTGCGTTTCCTGCCAAGGACGGCGTCGGTACCCTAGCGTCCTTGACACACAACTCCAACAGGAAAGACGCCCCCGGAACCCCAGTTCGGCCCCCGGCGGAAAAGGTTAACGGATTGATTTCCAGGACATCCTGAGCGCCGGAGAGCCGCCGGCGGCACGGGCCCGCCCCGCCAGGCAGCGGTGGGCGCGCCGGGCTTCCGGGCCGAGGCGACGGCGTCGAAAGCCCGGGCGAGGACCGCGCTCACCGTCTCCGACCTGTCGATCACGCCGCGGCCACGGCATCGCTCACGAGCCAGCCAAGAGCCGGTCGCATCGCCAGCCGGCGGCTCCGGTGCCGGTTCCCTTTCCGCTGCGCCGAGACCAGCGCCTTGGTTTGCGCCATTTGTGCAGTCGCAGACTGAAGGTCCGGGATAAAGCGTGAACTCGGATAAGTTTGAGGGCGCAAGTTCACATTTTATGCTTCTGAGTCTCCTGGGAAAATGACGCAGTATCAGCCGGATCGATTGTGCCTTGGGCCCATGACGGGGTCACGCCACTCGTTCGATCTATCGGTTGGATCGGGTTTGGCGTGTGCGCTATGCGTGCAGGCGCAAGACCCCGCGTGGGCTGAAACATTCGGCTCGCTATGCGATTTCGGTGGCGGCAACAGCCTAGCGCACTTCCCGATCAGACGCGTTCGCGTCTGGCCGGGAGTAGTGCGCTAATACCTTGAAGTTCGGGCATTACATCCGACCAGATGGATCGCAGAGCGATTCCATCTGATCGGATAA